>JAZLDE010000023.1:0-5466 GCA_045614625.1 Eubacteriales bacterium | reverse complement strand
CGCGCCAAAGGGCCTAATGCCCTTTGGATTCCCGCAGCGCGAAAAGGTCGCGGCGCTCTCGCTCCGCTCATCTTTTCGCGAAGTTTTACATCTTCAACTTTTGCGAGCGCGGCTTAAAGAAAGCCACGCTCACGGGAGTCGCACGGACTCCGCTTTGGCAGAAAGTGTTAGTTACCGCCTCTTTCCCTGTGTTAGATGAGATTTCAAACAGGACGGGATAGCAACAGCTTTTGCCATGCTGACCCATCTGCGGGGTGGGATATATGCCCCGCAGATGGAGGAAACTTGCGAAACTTCGCCTTTCCGCCGTTCTTCGTCAGAACGGCGGACGGCGAGGGAGGCCCCGGAGGGAACGGCCGGGTTTCCTTCTTGGCTACTTCTTGGGAAACGCCAAGAAGTAGCATAAGCACAAAGCGCGCCGCGTTGTGGCGCGCACTTCCCGTAGGAGAAGTTGTAAAAAATTCCCCCTCCCTATTGCAAAACCAAAAAATTTCCGCTATAATATACAATGAGAAAATATGTATCGGCATCTGCGCCGACAAAAAATAAAACAAAGGATCAAAACCTATGCCTAACACCAACGAGCGAATGAACCACATCCGCAATTTCTCCATCATCGCCCACATTGACCACGGTAAAAGCACGCTCGCAGACCGTCTGCTCGAAGCTACCCAAACCGTCTCCAAGCGCGATATGGAATCCCAGCTGCTCGACAACATGGACCTCGAGCGCGAGCGCGGCATCACCATCAAGGCCCGCGCCGTCAAGCTGGATTATACCGCCCCCGACGGCGAGGTCTATACCCTGAATCTGATCGACACCCCCGGCCACGTCGACTTCAACTACGAGGTCTCCCGCTCGCTCAACGCCTGCGAGGGAGCTCTGCTCGTTGTCGACGCCAGCCAGGGCATCGAGGCTCAAACGCTGGCCAACGCCTATCTCGCCATCGACGCCAACCTTGAGGTCGTTCCCGTCATCAACAAGATCGACCTACCCGCCGCCGACGTGGACAAGTGCCGCGCCGAGATCGAGGACGTCATTGGCCTGCCTGCCGAGGAGTGCCCGGCCATCTCGGCCAAGGCCGGTATCAATATTCCCGACGTGCTCCAGGCCGTTGTGCGCGATATTCCCGCCCCCGAGGGCGATGAGAACGCACCGCTTAAGGCGCTGGTGTTCGACTCCTACTACGATAGCTACCTGGGCGTCGTCGTTATGGTGCGCTTGCGCGACGGTTCGCTTCGCGCGGGAGAGAAAATGATGATGATGAGCACCGGCGCGACCTTTGACGTCGTCGAGGTCGGTACGCTTGAGCCCTTTGGTTTGAAGAAATGCGACGTTCTGCGTGCCGGTGACGTCGGATATATCACCGCCTCCATCAAAAGCGTGGGCGACACTCGTGTGGGTGATACCGTTACCCACCAAAACCGTCCTGCCGCCGAGGCACTGCCCGGCTTCCGCCCTGCGCAGTCCATGGTCTACGCCGGAATTTACCCTGCCGACGGTGCTCGCTATGGCGATTTGCGCGACGCGCTGGAAAAACTGCAGCTCAACGACGCGGCGCTCTTGTTCGAGCCCGAGACCTCCATCGCGCTGGGCTTTGGCTTCCGCTGCGGCTTCCTTGGACTTCTCCACATGGAGATCATCGAGGAGCGACTGGAGAGAGAGTTCAATCTCGATCTGATCACCACCGCACCCAGCGTTATCTACAAGATCGAAAAGCGGGACGGCGAGACGGTCATGATCGACAACCCCTCCAACTACCCGCCCTCCGACGAGATCACCCAGGCCTTTGAGCCCATCGTCCGCGCTTCCATCATCACGCCCCTCGATTACGTGGGCAATCTGATGGACCTGTGTCAGGATCGCCGCGGTACGTTTATCGATATGAAGCATCTGGATCCCACCCGTGTAGAGCTGTTGTACGATTTGCCGCTGGGTGAGATCGTCTACGACTTTTTCGACGCCCTCAAGAGCCGCTCGCGCGGTTACGCCTCGCTCGACTACGAGGTCAAGGGCTACGAGCTATCCAAGCTGGTCAAGCTCGACTTTTTGCTCAACGGCGAGAAGGTAGACGCGCTGTCCTTCATCGTTCACGAGGAAAAGGCCTACGCCAGAGCCCGCAAGATCGCCGAAAAGCTCAAGGACAACATTCCGCGCCAGCTGTTTGAGGTGCCCATCCAGGCCGCCATCGGCGCCAAGGTCATTGCCCGTGAGACGGTCAAGGCCATGCGTAAGGACGTTCTTGCCAAGTGTTACGGCGGTGACATCACCCGTAAGAAGAAGCTGCTGGAAAAGCAGAAGGAGGGCAAGAAGAAGATGCGCCAGCTGGGTAGCATCCAGATCTCGCCCGAGGCCTTTATGGCGGTGCTCAAGCTGGATGATGAAGAAAAATAAGCCACTCGGGCTGTACGTTCACGTTCCGTTTTGCCGCCGCAAATGCCTGTATTGCGACTTTTGCTCGTTTGCGGATCAGGACAACGCTACAATGGACGCCTACGTCGCCCGTCTTTGCGACGAGCTGACGAGCCGCGCGCCCGTGGCTGCCGACCACAACGTCGACACCATCTATTTCGGCGGCGGCACGCCAACGCTGCTCTCCCCTCGCCATTTCGCCCGACTGCTGGACACCATACGCGCGCACTACCTACTCGATGGCAACGTCGAGATCACAGTCGAGTGCAATCCCGCGACGGCAGACGAGGACAAGCTGTGTGCCCTGCGCCGGCTTGGCGTGAATCGATTGAGCATCGGCGCGCAGAGTGCTGTCGACAAAGAACTACAAGCACTGGGTCGCATCCACACCTTTGAAGACACAAAAAAAACCTATCTTGCCGCCCGCGCGGCGGGGTTTGATAATATTTCGCTGGACGTCATGTTCGGTATTCCGCACCAGACACTCGACAGCTTTGACCGTACGCTGGACGAAATCATATCGCTCTCCCCCGAGCATATCTCGGCCTACAGTCTGATCGTCGAGCCCGACACGCCCTTTTTTGAGGCAGGCGATGCCCTGCCCCTGCCTGACGAGGACACGGTGTGCCAGATGAGCGACCGTTTGCTCGCTCGTCTGAGAGAAGCCGGCTATGAACGATATGAGATCAGCAATTTCGCCAGAGGCGGCAAGCGTTCTCGCCACAATCTGCACTACTGGAACATGGACGACTATCTCGGCTTTGGTCCTGCGGCGCACTCGCTGGTCTGTGCCGTTCGTACGGGGCACAGCCGCGATCTTTCGGCCTATCTTGCAGGACAGGACATCACCGAGCCGGAGGAAACGCTGGACGATCGGACCGCGCGCGACGAATACGTCATGTTGCGGCTTCGCCTTGGCGACGGAGTAGACAAGCAGTTGTTTTTTGCTCGGTTCGGGCAGGCGTTTGATGAGATCTATGCCGCGGCGGCAGAGAAATTCGTTGCGGCGGGACTGCTCGTTGACACGCCAGAGAAAATGTATTTTACCGATCGTGGATTTTCCGTGAGCAATACGGTGCTGTCGGAGATGTTGTTTGATTGAGGTAATCTGAAGTTTTAGCTACTTCTTCTACGGGCTCGCACAACGCGACGCACCGTGTCGTGCCGAGGAAATGAAAGCCGAATGATTTACAACTTTTTCTTTTGACGATCATACTGCGCGGCTTCGCCGCGCGCTGATCTGTGCAGGTTTGAATGCCATTTCTTTGTCGTTCCACAAAGAAATGGCGAAAGAAAAGGAACCAAGACGTTCCCTCTTGGATCTCCCTTTCCGTGCCGCTCTTCAAAGAGAAGCAGGAGAAAAAAATATAAACTGTTACTACATCACTCGCCGCCTTGCCACCACGAGCGGCAGGCGGAGAAGGCAAAATCGTTTTTGTTTGAAATTTGGTTGAGTAAGGGCGCGTAGCAGATGGCAAAAGATTTTGCTATCTCTCTTGCGTGCGTCTTTCGTGAGCGTGACTTTATTTAAGCCACGCTCACAAAACCTGAAGCTGTAACACTTCGCGAAAAAATGAGTGGAGCGGCAGCGCAACGTCTTTTTCGCGCTGCGGGAATCCAAGGGGTATTAGACCCCTTGGCGCCCTTCTTCCGCCACTTCTTGGGGCGCGCCAAGAAGTGGCATAAACCGCGCACCGAGCGCGCGCAGCTGTGCGAGGCCGTAGAAGAAGTAGTAAAAAAATCATACGCCCCCCAAGTTGTAAATATTCCGTAAAATCTTACCATTTCCTCCATATCCACCGCCGTTTCCCTATTGCAATTTTCTTTAATCTATGTTAAAATAATATGAGTATGCTGTCCGACGGAGGCGTTTTTTTGCGTTTGTCGGTAAAAAATATAAAAAAACTCGCCGCCGCGTAGAACAACGACGGTCGGCGCAGGAGGACCGCTTGAAAGAATTTATCACATTGCGCTCAGGCGCCAAGATCCCCCGCATCAAAAAGAAAGATGCCGATTCCCAAAAGTATATCACCAGAAGCGTCCTGATGCAGATGCACCTTTCGCCCAAGGGCGACCCCGTTGCCTTTGACCGCAACGAGGACGGTACCATCATTTACTACTTCGACCCTACCCGCGTCACTGAAACTCCCCCCGAGCTGTGGTACCGCGACCGTAGCGAGGAGTTCGAGCCCACCGCGACCCCTCGCCCTCAAAAGCAACACGAGGATGAGGAACTGACGCTGGAATCGGGCACCGTCATCTACCGCATGAGCACCCGACGCGCCGCTTCCTACGGCTATTACACCAAGGAGCGCCTTTCGCAGATGATGTACGAGACGGTCGAGGAGCCTGTCGCCTTTACCCGTAAAAACGACAAGAGCGTCGTTTATTTCTACGACAAAAGAACGGCCAACCGCCTGCCGCTGCTTTGCGTGCGTTGCGGCAAGGACGTCCGCTACCGCCGCAAGCTGTGCAAGGAATGCTACGAGGCCGATCTGGCCGAACGACGCGCCGAAGGCGATGCCCATCGCCCCGCCTACTACGCCATGGACCCCTCGCGCGTGCTGTTCTTTGACCTGGAGCTGACGGGTGTTTACAACCACGACGAGATCATTTCCATTTCCATCGTCGACGGCAACGAGCAGCTTATCATGGACACGCTGGTCAAGCCCGTCCACACCAAGCGCTGGAAGCGCACCGAAAAGATCCACGGCATCACCCCCGCGATGGTGCAGGATGCGCCCACGCTGGCCGAGCTGACCCCCCGCATCAAGGAGATCTTTGAGAACGCCGACAACCTGATCGCCTACGGTGTTTCCACCGACTACAGCCACATCAAAAAGATCTACGCCACCGAGGAGGAGCAGCTGGCGCTGCACGAAAAGGTTCGTTGCTGTGCCAACGAGTTCGTCCGCTTCACCCACGAGCATCGCCCCGACGTGCGCCACGCCGCGCTGGTCGACGCGATGGAATGCTTTGGCGTAGGCTGGGACGGTATTCCCCACTCCTCCGTGGCGGATACCTTCGCCTGCTGCCGGAGCGTGGAGGAAATGA
>JAZLDE010000022.1:0-2270 GCA_045614625.1 Eubacteriales bacterium | reverse complement strand
ATGACGCACGCAGATTTTACCCCCATAAGAGCAAGGGCGAAGGGCAGTTCATGGCGGTCCTTCACGACAGACGGCCTTGCGCGCCCCGCTGCACCGCAGGGAAAAAGTCCGCCGTGAAAATCGACCCGGTTGTCATGGATTTCCTCAAGGACACCCTCGTGGATTTCGATGCGGAGCAAGTGTCGATGTATAACGGAAATCCCGTTTATGTCTCACCCTCCTTGGCGCTGGATAAGGGGGTTGCCTTTTCCTGCGGCGTCACCGTTGGTGAGATCCGGAAAAATTATATTCTGCCCCATCACCAGTTTTTCATGGCCATGGGCAGCCAGTTCAAACGCCGGATCGAACTGGCTCCCGACAGTGCGCTGCTGGAGCGCTATCTGCGCGGCGAAGAAATTCCGGTGGACTGCGAAAACGGCTGGGCCGTCATCACCACCAAGGGCTGCTCGGTGGGCGGCGTCAAAGTCGCCGCAGGCCGCGCAAAGAACCATTATCCCAAAGGCCTGCGAAAACTGACCTAAGGGACAGTATATTTCAATGTCATACAATGAATTACGGGAAAATGTCAATGGAGACACCCACGAATGGGTTTTAGACGGCAACGGTTATAATCCTGAAAATTTTCTTTCCGTTACGATTACCCAAAAAGACGGTTCTTCTCAGACCTATGTCGGCAAAGATGAAATCCCTTGGGGTGCCGCCATCCACTATCTGCCTAAAAGAGCCGGAGCGTATGAATGACCGTTCATAAAAACGAAAAAGAAAGACACCGCTTTGGTGAAGTGGTAAAAAGATAGTAGACACAAAAAAGCGTGTCTACTATCTTTTTCTATATAGGGGGTAAATCAAATGAGCAAGCGAGGAATAACTCATACATATCGATCAAAAGAGTACAAGCTGAGCATCGTAAAAAAGGTGCTCGAAGGCAAAAGCTCAAAAGAAGTTGGAACAGAAGCAGGTATCAACGACAGTCTTGTTCGTGCGTGGATAAGGCAGTATCAAAAGGGCGGAGAAACAGCTTTGGAGCCCAAACGTAGGCCCGGTAATCCCTTGAGCAAGTATACTCGCCGCAAGGAACTGAGCGAGGTAGAACGATTACGGTATGAACTTGCAAAAGCAGAACTGGAATTGTCAAAATTAAAAAAAGTATATCAGGAGGAAAGGAGGTGCTCGCGACTAAAGAAGTAAAACAATATTACTATTCGGAAATAGAACGACTAAGCCAACGTTTTGCTATAGCATGGCTTTGTCAACTCTTCGGGGTATCCCGCAGCGGATACTACAAGTGGAAGCAACGAAAAGGGCATCTAAACCGCTACAAAGAAACTCAACGCATACTGGATGACTACATTGCTACACTACACAAAGCACATCCCAGTTCCGGTTACCGGGCACTGAACGGACGTCTGCGTTCTGAAACTGGCTGGATCATTAGCGATATAAGTGTTTTGCGTTCTATGCAGAGGTTGTCTATCCGAGCCAAGGTAAGAAAATCTCGCAGTACTCCTACGGCAGGCGAAGAACATGAGAAATATCCAAATATACTTAATCGCGAATTTTCTGCAGAATGCCCATTATCCCGTATCGTGACAGATATCACTCATTTCTATTATCGCCATAAGAAATATGCTTTCGTGTGCTACCTTGATCTGTTCAACAATGAGATCCTTGAATGGAATGTCCGTACAGATGAAACCATGGAGCTAATCCTTCCTCCCCTACGGCGGTTGCTGAAACGAAAAAAGATGAGTACCGTTTCCCCAATGCTCTTGCACAGCGACCAGGGGTCTCAATACTCATCTGCAGGCTACTCAAGCCTACTCAAAAAATACAATGTTACGCAAAGCATGTCAAGAGCTGGAACTCCGAAAGACAACGCTGTCATGGAAAGCATCTTTGGCTGGTTTAAGGAATTTCTGCGCGCCGACTTTTTCCCTGTCTCTTCCATGCCTATTGAAGAGTTGTTGGATTGCGCTGTTTTTGAATTCAACCACTTCCGGCCATCTCACAAACTCCAGTACAAAAGCCCTGTCCAATTTAGAATCGAACAGGGCTTTCCGTGATTTGCTTTTTTCTGTCTACTAACTGTTGACCATTTCACTTGACGGGGAGCTTTTTTGTTTACGGGCGCAAAGACTTTTGTGGAAATGACGAAATTTGCATTTCTATCATTTTTGCGGTGGTTTTTTATTGACAAACAATAGAAAATAGAATACCTTTAAATTTGGTAAACTGGTCAGACCAGTTGAGAGGAGCGACGATATGTATCT
>JAZLDE010000021.1:0-37040 GCA_045614625.1 Eubacteriales bacterium | reverse complement strand
TTGGAGGTCTGGATGATGGCGCGGCCGGGGGTGTTGCCCCGTCCCGCACGGCCAATGACTTGCGTCAGCTGGGCGAAGGTGCGCTCGCTGGCGCGGTAGTCATCCAGATACAGCGAGGCGTCGGCCGACAGCACGCCCACCAGCGTCACGTCGGGGAAGTCGTGTCCCTTGGTGACCATCTGGGTGCCGAGCAGAACGTCGGCCTCGTGGGAGCGGAACTCGCCCAGCATGCGGTCATAGGAAAATTTAGAGGTTGTCGTGTCGGTGTCCATGCGAAGCACGCGAGCCGAGGGGAACAGCTCACTCAGCTCCTGCTCGACGCGCTGGGTGCCGTAGCCGCCCCGCGCCAGATGCTCCGAGTTACATTCGGGACATACCTTGGGTAGCGGCTTGCGTCCGCCGCAGAAATGACAAACCAGCTCACCCTCGGTGTAGCTGCCGCGGCGGGTGTGGTAGGTCATAGCCACGCTGCAGCGCTCACACGTGACTGCCTGCCCGCAGGAGCGGCAGGACACGAAACGGTGATAGCCGCGTCGGTTGAGAAACAGAATGGACTGCTTGTCGATTTCCAAATTTTTTGCGATCTCACCGCAAAGCAACGTGCCCAGCGGCGAGGCATTGCCCGATTGTCCCTCTCGGCGCATATCGGACAAAATGACCTCGGGCAGTACGGCACGGCCGTAGCGGTGAGTCAGCTTGATGAGTGTATATTTACCCTCAACCGCCTTGTGATAGCTTTCCAGCGAGGGCGTCGCCGAGGCCAGCAGCATCAGTGCTCCTGCCGCCGCACAGCGGTAGCGGGCAACGTCATGCGCGCGGTATTTGGGGCTCATGTCAGATTTGTAGGTGTGCTCCTGCTCTTCGTCGATGATGATGGCACCGAGGTTTTTGACGGGCGCAAACACAGCCGAGCGCGTGCCGACTACAACGGTAGCGAGACCTTTGCGGATGCGCTCGTAAGCGTCGTATCGTTCGCCTGCCGACAGTCCCGAGTGAATGACCGCCACGCACTCGCCAAAGCGGGCGCAGAAAATGGCGATGGACTGGGGCGTCAGCGCGATCTCTGGCAAAAGCACGATGGCGCTCTTGCCGCTGCCCAACAGATGCGAGATGAGCGAGAGCATGACCGATGTTTTGCCGCTTCCCGTGACACCGTGAAGCAGTGCCGCGTGGGGTTCGCCGCGGTCGACAAAATCACACAGTGTCAAAAAGGCTTGGCGTTGCTCGTCGTTGAGTTGGATCGGGGGCAGGTTAGCAGCCTTTTCCGTTTGATAGGGAAGGCGCTCGTTTTGCCTTTTGTATTCGGTAATATAGCCCTTGGTCGTCATGGTCGAGAGCACCGATTGGGTGCAATTTGCGGCGGCGCACAGCTCCCTGTCGCTGATAGGATCGTTGCTTTCCAACAGCAACCGAAGCACCGTGCGGTGCTTTTCAGAGCGCAAGGGTTTGGCGTTCGTTCCGTCCAAAAGCGCGCGCGCCTGCTCGTCCGAGATGGCCAGCTTGCGGCAGGTGGTGTAGCTTGCCGCGTCTACGTCGCAGTAGACGGCATCGCGTAAAACGATGCGACGCTCGCGCAAGCGGCGTAAGGACTCGTCTACCGTTGTGCCGAACTTGCGGCGCAGCTGTGCCGTAGAGATGCTGCCCGCCGCGCGAATATAGGCGGCCAGTTGCTCGTCCTCGGGGTGGGAGGCATCGGTTACAGAGCGATCGCCTTCGGGCGCAGGTAGGTAGACCTCGGTCATGCGGGTGAGCACCGAGGCGGGAACCATGGCGCGCACGGCATCGCCGATGGTGCACAGCGTTTGCTCCTTCATAAAAAGCGCCAACCCCATCATCTGCTCATTGAGCGCGATGCGGTCGGTCGAGACGGCCAGGATGGGCTTGTGCTTGGGAAAAGGAGACTCCTCCTTGACTGTGGCGACCAGCGCCAAATGCTTGCGATTGCCGTTGCCAAAGGGCACGGTGACAAAAGAACCGCGATGCACCACGTCACACAGCGATCGTGGGATGAGGTAGTCGTACTCGCGGTCAATGGCGTAGGGTGCATCCAAAAGATAAACACCCGCGTACGATGGCGTCATACCTCAACCTCCTTTCGGTCGTGTGGACAGGTCACGCGGCTCTCTTGATTCCCGAGGATCGGGAAGGGATCATAGCACATCTTATTCCTGCTCGGCGGTTTCGTCAGCAGCGACGATCTCTTCGGCTTCGTCCTCCGACGCGCAGTGTTCAATGGTGAAGTCACCCGAATGAATGTGAGTGATGGCGACCTTGACGGCCTTTTCATCTCTGTATTCTTTGTCGATCATGTTACACAGGTTCTTGTCACCGTCCTTGGTGCCTGCGACGGCCTTCTCAGCCGCTTCTCTTTGACGGACGTATTCGTCCGTGACCATGCGGGCACACTTGGCGGTAGCGATCACAAGCTCATAGCGGTTGAACTGACCGCCGGTCAACTGATGAATGGTAGGGTAAAGCATGATAAAACCTCTCTCTTTCGTAGTTATATGTTAAAGATGTGTAAGTCAATCGTTTTTCTTGCGGAAATAATCGGATGCGGCCGTCGGAACACGCTTGGTTGCATGGCTTTCGGCACGGACGATGGTCTGGATCTCGCGGGCGCAATCGATCGCGCAGCCGTCGTTGTTGTAGACGACGTAATCGTAATCGGGCAGGCGACGAACCTCAAACTTGGTCTGCTCCAATCGTGCGCGGATCTTGTCTTCGGTCTCGGTGGCGCGACCGCGCAAGCGTTGCTCCTGTACCTCGTAGGATGGGGGCAGCAGCATGATGAGCACGGCTTCGGGATAGCGCTTTTTGACCTGCATGGCTCCGTCGACCTCGATCTCCAGAATCAGATGCTTGCCGCTGTCCAAAACCTCCTCGGCCTCCTTGCGGGGGGTGCCGTAGAAGTTGCCGCAGTATTGGGTGTATTCCAGCATGCCGCCCTCGTCCAGGCGGGCGCGGAACTCGTCCTCGGTGATGAAGTGATAATTCACACCGTCCACCTCGCCGGGGCGGGGAGCACGGGTGGTGGCGGAGACGGAATAGACGAACTCGCCCGTTTTGAGCAGCTCGGCGTTGACCGTTCCTTTGCCCGATCCGGCAGGACCGGACACAACGACGATAAGACCTCTTGTGATCATTGTGCGTCCTCCTCGTCCAGCTCGTCGTCCGCGCCGTCGTTACTCTCGCCGTCCAGACGGTTGGCGATGGTCTCTGTCTGAATGGCCGACAGAATGACGTGCTCGGAGTCGGTGATGATGACCGCGCGTGCGCGGCGGCCGCAGGTCACGTCGATGGCGCGACCGTCGTCCTTGGCGCTCTGGATCAATCTCTTGATGGGGGCGCTATCGGGGCTGGCCAGCGCGACGACACGGTCGACGGCGACCATATTACCAAAACCAATATTGATGAATTTCATGGGATTACCTCGTTGATCTTACTCCAGATTCTGAATCTGCTCGCGAATCTTTTCCAGCTCGTTTTTGGCGTCCACGATGCGGTGGGCGATCTCGGCGTCGGCACACTTGGAGCCGATGGTGTTGACCTCGCGGTTCATTTCCTGAATGAGGAAGTCCAGCTTGCGTCCGACGGCGTCGTTTGCGTTCATCAGATCCTCAAACAGCGCAAAGTGGGAGCGAAGACGAACCAGCTCCTCGTCCACGGCGATCTTGTCGGCGTGCAGCGCACACTCGGTCAAAATGCGGTTTTCGTCGGCTGTGACGCGATTGTCAGAGAGAATGGTACGCAATCGTTCCTCCAGCTTTTTGCGGTAACCGCTGACGTCCTCAGCGCTGCGCTCCTCGATGCCCTCGGTGAGGTTGCGAAGGTTTTGCAGCTTGGCGAGCAGATCGTCGCGCAGTCTTGCACCCTCGCGTTCACGAGCGGCGATGAAGCCGTCGACCGCCTCGGTCAGCACGGGCAGAAGTCTTGCCCAGGCCTCGTCGATATCGACCTCGGTCTGCTCCTGTGCAAAGATCGCGGGATTGGAGGCGACGCGCATGACGCTGATGTCGTCGACCAGACCGTACTCGTCGCGCAGATAATGCAACGCGTCAAGATAGGCGCGTACAGCAGTGTCGTTGACCGTCATGCCCCGGGGCGTCTGATCTTTGTTTTCCAGCGACACGGTGATGTCCACCTTGCCGCGGTTGATGCCCCGACTTTGCAGATAGGGGCGGATGCGCTCCTCAAGGCCGGAAAACACACGGGGCAGGCGCGGGGAGCAGTCCAGATAGCGGTTGTTGACCGACCGCATTTCCACCACGATGGTATTTTGTTCATCCGTACCCGTTGCACGGGCAAAAGCCGTCATACTGCGAATCATCCGGATCCCTCCTTACGCGCGCACATGCGCGGACAATATATATAATATTTTACCCTATTTTTATGAAAATGTCAACGGTTCCGCCGCATTTTTTCATATTTCCGGGTCTCTTTTCGCCCTTGAATGAGAAAAGAACAAAAAAATTGTAAAAATTTCAAGGAAAATGCGCGTGGGGTCTTGAAAAAATTGAAAAAATGTTATATAATAATTTGCAAATACTATTTTCAAAAGAGTTTAACTCAACTATTGGAGGTTTCAAATGGTAGTAGCTGGTGATTTTAAGAATGGCGTTACGTTCGATATGGGCGACGGTGTCGTATGGCAGGTCGTCGAGTTTCAGCACGTTAAGCCCGGTAAGGGTGCTGCTTTCGTTCGTACTAAGCTGAAGAACGTTATGACGGGTGGTATCATTGAGCGTACCTTCTCGCCTACGGACAAGTTCGAGAACGCTTATATTGAGCGTCGTGAGATGCAGTATTCCTACGACGATGGTGACCTGTATCACTTCATGGACACCGAAACTTGGGAGGAGACTCTCATCGGTCATGACAAGGTTGACGACAACTTCAAGTTCGTCAAGGAAGAGATGATGGTTAAGATCATTTCTTACAAGGGCAACGTATTTGGCGTTGAGCCCCCCACATTCGTTGAGCTGGCAGTTGCAAAGACCGACCCCGGTTTCGCAGGCAACACCGCCACCAACACCCTCAAGCCCGCAACGCTGGAGACCGGTGCTGAGATCAAGGTTCCTCTGTTCATCAACGAGGGCGACGTTCTCAAGATCGATACCAGAACGGGCGAATATCTGTCTCGCGCATAATTTGTTTGCCCAATCGGCGACGCGATACTGCGTTGCTCCTCGCGTGCGGCTCGACGTAGGTAACTACGCCTTCGCCTTGCTCGCTGCGGTGCGCCTTGTCTCGCTTGCCGCTTGAACAAACACCCAATCGGCGACGCGATACTGCGCTCGGACAACAAAACACAAAAAACACAAGAAGGGAGAAGGAATACCGCCCGCGGTGCGCCGTTCTCCCTCTTTGTCAAAAGCTGAAAGGAGAAATATCATGGAACTGAAGGAAAAAGCTGCATATCTCAAGGGCCTGGCAGAAGGTCTTGAATACGATAAGGAAAGCAAAGAGGGCAAGCTGATTGCCGCTCTGATCGACCTGACGGCTGAGCTGTGCGAGGCTGTTGAGGTTCTCGATACCGACATGGACGAGATCGTTGACGAGGTTGTTGAGCTCCGCGAGTATATTGAGGAGATCGACGATGATCTGAACGACGTTGAGGAGTTCCTCGACGAGGAAGTCGACCTGGACGATGACTGGGACGACGAGGATGAGGACGATGACGACGATTGGTGCGACGGCGAGTGCGAAGGCTGCTCGGGCTGCGACGATTGCTTTGAGATCGTTTGCCCCTCTTGCGGTGAGACCATTTGCTTTGACGAGTCTATCGACCCTGAGAATCTGACCTGCCCTGCATGCAACGAGAAGTTTGCTTGCATCGTAGAAGAGGATGATCTGACCTCGCTGGATGAAGAATAAGATGCAAAGAGTGAAAAAAGGGTGCTGAAAAGCACCCTTTTTTCGTTGGGGGAAATCTGAATTTTTCAACTATTTCTCCTACGGGCTCGCACAAGGTTCCTGTTGTCTGCGCTGACGTACGCGCGTACAGCTTCGCGCCGCGCTGTGCCGGCTTTGATGTTCATTCTTTGCTGCGCGGCAAAGAACGAACCAAGAAAACGCGCCAAGGGGTCTAATACCCCTTGGGACCCCGCAGTGCAAAAACGGTTGCACGGCAACCATGTTTTTGCAAAGTGTTGAAGATTCAGACTCTGCGTTGGCGTTTTGACAGAAAAACGCCAACACGGAAGACGCACGCAACAAGCAAAAATAAGGGTTCTTGCCCCCTGCAACGCACGCTTTGATAGACGAAATTTCAGACAAGACGGAAACCAAAATATTTTGCTTTCTCCGCCTGCCGCACGTGTTGGCTTTTTTTGAAGCACGCCCTGCGGACTTTTAATCACATCTCGTCTTTTGCTTTGCAGTGCGGCAAAGTAAGGGAGGCCCCGGAGGGAACGTCCGGGCGCGTTTCTTGGACACTTCTTGCCGCGTAGCAAGAAGTGTCATAAGAAAACAAACCGCTCAGCGCGCGACGAAGGCGCGCAGTGTGAGCGTCCGTAGGAGAAATCACTAAAAAATATAACCCGAAAAAACATCCCCCATCCGCACATGACGCGCGGATGGGGGATTGCTCTTTCGTTTTACTGCGCCTGCAAGCGGTGCGTTCCCGCTCCCAGTTCGATGACAAAGCACCCGTCTTCCAACGGGAAATTGGCTTTCTGATTGTTCACAAACAGTGTGTCTGCTCCGCCTGCGACTGCCGGCAGGTACACCGTTCCTGTTGTGTTGGCGGGCACCGTGATCTCAACCTCGTAGGCTTCACGGTTCTGACCCAGCGATACAACGATGGGCCCCTTGACCGTCGGCACGCGAATGGAGGCGTAGGGTAGATCGCCCACCTGCGGACGAACCTCAAAATTGCGGAAGCCGGGACGCGTCGGACGAATGCCGAACATGCCGCGTACGATCATGGACGCGGGTGCCGAGCCCCAGGGATGCGAGAAGGTCATGTTGCCCTTTTCGTTGACGTTCCACGCCTCGGGAGCGATGGTCACCTTGCCGTTGTACAGCGAGGAGGCGAACGAATGGATGCCCGGTGTCAGATCGTCGTCGGCAAGCAGCGCCGTGGCGTAGGCGCCAAAGCCTGCGTGGTACAGCGCATCCAGCAGGAAGAAGGCACCGTAAATGCTGGTGCGGATGTCACCCTGCCCAACCAGATGGCGGCCGAGTGCGTCTTTCATCTCATCGTCGCTGTAAATGCCTGCGCACAGCGCGAAAACCGTCGCATGCTGGGCGTAGTGATCGACCGGCTCGCCGTCGATGGTCAAACCGTCGCGGAAAGCAAATTGCGTGCTGTCGTATAGCTTTTCGATCATGTCGTGACGCAACGCGTCGGCACTTGCTCGGAAGGCGGTTGCGTCGTCGTCCTTGCCCAGAACCTTAGCCAAAACGGCCATGTCGCGCAGGGAAATGTGCATCATGGCATTGTAAACGGTGTTATAGTAAGCGGCGTGCATCTCGTAGCCGTCGCGCGAGGGCGTGGGCCAGTCGACCAGAATGGAGTTCCAACCGTTGTGCGGCGCAGCTTTGCTGGGATACAGTCCTGTTTCGAGGCTGACGTGCTCACCCAGCACCAGGTTGCGCAGCTGAGGATAGGTGCTCTCGAGCAGCGCACGGTTGCCCGAATACAGATAGTCCAATCTCACCATGTGAATGGGCATCAGAGCGTATTCAGCGGGCCAAGTGCGGTGAGTCAGAAGATAATCCGTCGAGAAACGGGGCAGCGCCATGCTGCTCTCGTAGGTGTAGGAGGACAGCATATTGATCAGCGCGTCGCCCTCATAGGCGCAGCGCTCGCGCGACTGGGAGTCGACGTACAGATCCTGATTGGTTGCACAAATGGCGTATTTAAAGGTTTCGTACAAATGGCACAGCACCGCATTGGAGCAGGTGAAGGAGGATTCCTCTGCGTCGAAGGCACGGCGAATGGCAACAGCCTTGACGTTATCCTCGATCAATTCCGCATGACAGCCGAAGATCTCGACGTAGCGGAAGGTCTTAAGGCTGTAGTTTTCCAGCGTCTGTTCGCCTTCTTTGAGCGTCCAGAACTCTTCGTAAACGTTGCTGGTGCGCATGCGGTAGCGGACCGAACCGTCGCTGTTCAGCTCTTCGCCAAAGCAAAGGCGAATGGTGTGGGGCTCGCTTGCGGTAAGCGTCAATCGCAGACCGCCGATAATTTCTTTTCCTAAATCAATGAAGTAATGACCGTCGTCGCGCTTCTCGACCAAGGAGACCTCCTGATCAAAGCGGGTCACGGGATCGCTCGGATAGGGCGCCAGATGGCGGCTGCCTTCCGTTTCCATATCGTCCAGCAGACGGGCGGGCGTCCAGCATGATGCGTCGAAGCCGACGGATTCAAACCCAAAAGGATAGAGCGAGGCGTTGATATTCTCTGCCTCCGCTTTGAAGTAGTTGGTTCCGATCGACTGGTTGGCGCCGAACACGTCCTTGCCGTCCAATGCCTTGAAGTTTTCGACGTCGCGGGCACTGTTGAGGACAACTTCCTTACTGCCGTCGGTATAGAATACAGTCAACTGGCATAGGAATTTCTTTTCTTCAAGGGTATAGTTGAGCGCACCCAGCGCGTTGTTATCCTCACGAAGCAGTGAGGTAACGTCGTAAGAATTGTAGTAAAGGATCTCTTCACCGCCGGGTGTCTTGCCCATACGCGTTGGGCCAAGGCCAACGATCTGACCGTTGATCCAGGCGTGGTAAACGTACTGACGGGAGGGTTCGGGGGAGGTCGCCGTTACGCTGAGTATGGCACGCTCGATATCGTCAAAATAAGGAACGCGGAACTCGGTGCGCAAAAAGCTAAAATTGCCTGCGCCTGCGGTGCCATCCTCGGCACCTTCCTCGACGCGATCTTCACTCCAGATGCCGCGGGTATCTTCCCATGCATTGCCAACGGCGGTTGAAAAGGGCATGGGCTCGGACAAAGCACCCTCCAAGCCGCTTTTGTTGCGCAGCTGGACGGCCCAATAGTAAAGCTCGTTATCCTGCAATATCGTATCCAGACCGGCGATCTGTACGTTACTGCTTTCATCGGTAGCAACCCAGCCCGTGTCCAGCAGATAATCGCCGTCTTGCATATCGGACAAGCGCTTTGCTATCACGATGCGATAGCTCGTCTGAATGTCACCGATCTCACCTGAACGCATGACCCAGCTGAATACAGGGGTGGCCTTGGGAATGCCGTAGGCAGCCGACAGCAGGTCGATCTTGAGCTGTTCGGGAGGGGCAAAGGTGAAGGCGGACGAGACGGACGTATTCAATTCGGTGCTCATGCGGACACCTCCTCAAAGTAATATATAGCCTATTATATCGTTTTTTTATCTGTTTGTCAAGAGGGGATCGAGCAAGCCCCATTTGAAGCGCAAAACTGCCCGGGTCAGTTGACTCGGGCAGTTGTCGGATTTTGTTTATTCTTGAGGAATTTGCTCGATGGCGGGCAGCTCAGCCTGCTCTTGATTCTTCAGTCCGTAGATCAAAGCCAGAATGCTCTGATCGTCCATACCTGCCACGAATTCGGGCATTTCACCGTTCCACTGCTTGATGGCGTAGTATTCGAGCAGCACGTCGGTCAGCGAGTCGGACAAGGCCTTATTGACGGCGGCATCCTTTTGACCGGCATACTCGGCGGCGTCGGCCTGGATCTGCAGGACCTCCTTATCCGCCTGTGCCTGAATCTTGGCGACTTCGGCATTGGCCTCGGCGGCGATGACCTGACGGTCGGCTGCTGCCTGTTCCTCCATGGTCTTTTGCTCCTGCTCGGTCTCGGCCTTCAGCTTTTCCTGCTGGGCGACCTGCTTGGCTTCGACGGCCTGGGTAAAGACGTCCGAGAAATCCATGTCCTCAATGGCCGTGTTGACGACGTCGATGTTATAATCTGCCAGCTCGGCGAGCAGGATGTTCGTGATCTGGGAGGACAGCGTGTCGCGATTTTCGATCAGCGTTTCGGCGGTGTATTTGGCGATCACGCTGCGTACAGCGACTTCAATGCGAGGCTGCATGACGATGTCGTAGTAGTTTTCGCCGATGGTCTTATAGATGTTCTGGGCGTCCGACTTTTGAATCTGGTAGTTGATCGAGTAGCGAACGGAGACCTCCTGAATGTCGCTGGAAAAACAGCTTAGGTCAACAACAGACTTCTGGGTGCGGTTGTCCATGACGACAACCTCCTGCACGGGAAGCTTGAAATGCAAGCCTGCCTCCAGCGTCGTGTTCTCGACGCGGCCAAAGGTGGTCAGAATGCCCGTATGTCCCGTGGGGACGATGGCGAACATGCCAAAGAGCAGCCACAGACAGCCAAACAGCGAGAGCAGCTGACGGGGACGTACGCGCCACTTCCTTTCGGCTACCGAAATGCCGAGAACGACAAACAGTACCGCTACGGTAATAAGGGATAGAATAATAAATGCCATATGCTTCTCCTTCTGCCCGTGAGGGCGTATAAAAAATATCACGTAACCGTGTACTAATATTATAGCACACGGTCACGTGATTGTCAATATGCAGTCAAATGATTTTTAAATTATTTTTTTGACCAGGAAGTGGGCAAAAACAAAATAAGAATGGGAAACAGCTCAAGGCGTCCCAAGAGCATATTGAAGGAGAGAAGCAGCTTGGATGCGACGGTAAATCCGCCAAAGCTTCCGCCTCCCAGAATACCGATTTCACCCAGTCCCGGGCCGACGTTATTCAGACAAGAGGCAACGGAGGTAAAGGCGGTGAGCAGGTCGGTCTGCTCTATCACCAGGAGCAATATGGTCGACAGGGTGAAGATAAGCATGAATAGTGAAAAATAGGCGTTGACACCGCGGATGGTGTCGTCATCCACCGGCTTATCCTCCACACGCACAGCCCGCACCTCGCGGGGACGCAGGGTAAAGCGCAGCTCGCGCAGGGCGCTCTTGATCAGGATGAGCAAGCGGCTGATCTTCAAGCCGCCGCAGGTTGAGCCTGCACAGCCGCCGATAAACATCAGCAGCACAAGGATGGCCTGCGAGAGCTGAGGCCAGGCGTCGTAGGTGGCAGTAGTAAAGCCGGTTGTTGAGATGAAGGAGGAAACGTTAAAGGCGGCATCCCGCAGGGCGAGACCGAAGCTGTCATAGGTGGGGAGAATATTTAGTGTGATGACAGCGGTCGATGTACCGACAACAATGGCAAACCAGCGAAGCTCCTCGCTCTTGAGCGCCTGTGATACGTGCCCGATGAGGATCAGATAGTACAGGTTAAAATTGATCGAGAAGATCAGCATGAAGACGGTGATGACCCAGTGGATATACGAGCTGTCAAAGGCACCGATGGAGGCGTTCATATTGGAAAAGCCGCCTGTGCCGGCCGTGGAAAAGGTGTGGAGTACGGCGTCGTACAGCGACATATGGCCAAAGAGCAAAAATACAATTTCAAGCAGTGTCAACGCCACGTAGATGGCGTACATGATGACGGCCGAGCGGCGAATGGTCGCCACGACCTTGGTCGCGGTGGGACCGGGAACCTCGGCACGCATGGCGTGCATCAGGCGCGCAGATTTGAATTGCTGTTGAGGCATGACGGCCAGCACGAATACCAAAACACCCATGCCGCCGATCCAGTGCGTCAGCGAGCGCCAAAGTGCCACGCCGCGGTCAAGATCCTCGGGCAGCGTTCCGACGACCTCGCCCAGCACGGTCGCACCCGTGGTGGTAAAGCCTGAAACCGTCTCAAAAAACGCGTCGACGGGATGAGGGATGGCACCGCAAAGGATAAACGGAAGCATGCCGAACAGCGAGAGCACCACCCAGGACACGCCGACGACGAACAAGCCGTCGCGTACACCCATGCGGTCACGTTGAACGGGACGGCGCAGCGTCAGCAGTGT
Organism: Eubacteriales bacterium; assembly: GCA_045614625.1. Taxonomy (GTDB): domain Bacteria; phylum Bacillota; class Clostridia; order Oscillospirales; family CAG-272; genus SIG644. The sequence continues at coordinate 25,159 of JAZLDE010000021.1, read as the reverse complement.
TCCGATGATCAACAGCAGCGCGATGGGAATAAGCAGCGCATACCACGAGTCCTCGCGGTAGATCAGCGAGCAAGCAAAGGGCAGAAGCATCAGCAGCCCCTCGACGCGCATGATCTGGCCGATGATATATAAAATCAAACGTAAATTCATGAAACAAACCTCAATCCAGAATGTCGTTCAGCTCAGACAGCTGGGGGTTGGTGGTGACGACGATGACGCTGTCGCCCACCTCCAGCGTACTGCCGCCGTGGGGGTAAATGACCTTGCCGCGGCGCACGATGGATGCGATGAGGGTGTTGGGCTTGAGCTTGAATTTGTCAGACGCGAAGGGAACACCCAGAAGACCGAAATGCTCGTCCACGTCAAACTCAAGTGCCTCCGCGCGGCCGTCGCATAGCTTGTACAGCGACTTGATACCGATGGAGGGGATATCATCGGTGTCCTTACCCGACAGCTTTTGGGCCAGCTTTTTGCCGTTTTCCATGCCGCGCAAGTAACGGAGTACAGTAGCCGAGGAGATCTGGCGGGGGGAAACGGTGCAATCCACGCCCAACTGGGGCAGCATTTTGATAAAGGACAGACGGTCGACCTTGGTGATGATGCGTTCCACGCCGCAGGTGCGAGCAAACATGGAAACGATGACGTTTTCCTCGTCGTTGCCTGTCAGCGCGATGCAGGCGTCCATCTCGCCAATGCCCTCATCCTCAAGGATCTCACTGCTGGTGCAGTCGGCGCAGATGATATTGGCCTCGGGCAGCTGTTCCGCCAAGTATTGTGCACGCGCTTCGTCAATTTCGACGATACGGGTACGGATGCCCAGCTTGATCAGGCGCTGTGCCAGATAAAAGGCAATGCGGCCGCCGCCCAGCAGCATGACGTTTTTGATGGGCTTACCCATCAGACCCAGCTTGCCGAAAAAGGCGGAAAGATCGGTGTGCGAGGCGGTGATGCTGACGCTGTCGCCGACCATAATGGTGAAATCACCCGAGGGAATGAAGACCTGTTCGCCGCGGCGGATGGCACAGACCAGCACGCGCACGCCAAACAGTGAGGACAGCGTATAGAGCTGACGGCCCGCGAGCGGGTGTCCCTCGGAGATATAGATCTCGGCCATATCGACCTGACCGTTGGCAAAGGCGTCCAGCTTGAGCGCGGCAGGGAAGCGGATCAGACGAGCGATCTCTCGAGCGGTATCATATTCGGGGTTGACGACGACGTCAATGCCCAGATGATTGCGAAGAAAATCGTTTTCACGGGAATATTCGGGATCACGGACACGGGCGATGGTGTGTGCCGCGCCCAGGCTCTTGGCCATCATACAGCAGACCATGTTGAGCTCGTCCGTGTTGGCCACGGCGATGAACAGATCTGCGTTTTTTACGCCTGCTTCAACCTGAATGGCGTGACTTGCGCCGTTGCCTTCAACGCCCTGCACGTCGTATTGGTTGACGACGCGGTTGATCAGCGCGGGATTTTTATCAATAACGGTAACGCTGTGGCCTTCCCCCGAGATGTATTGGATGAGGGTATCGCCGACCTTGCCGTCGCCTACGATGACGATGTTCATATAGACTCCTTTACGCTAAAAGATAGTTATACAGATATATGATAATACTTTTTTGAGAAAAATGCAAGGGGTTGAGGGGATTTTTTACATCTTCTCCTACGGTTGGGCGCGGCACAACGCGCCGCGCTGTCTCGGCAGATGCCTATTCTTTGCCGTGCCGCAAAGAATAGGCGAAGAAAAGGCACCAAGGGGTCTAATACCCCTTGGAACCCCCGAACGCGAAAAGTCGTTCCGCTATCGCTTCACTCATTTTTTCGCGAAAAGATGCATCTTCAGCCTTTGCGTTTGCAAGTTAAAGAAACTTGCAAACACGGAAGTGGCACGCAAGCAGGATCGCAAGAGCTTTTTGCTATCGGTGACGCCCCCCGGTTTAACTAAATTTCAAACAAAAACAATTTTGCTTCCTTTGCCTGCCGCGCGTGGTGACAAAATGGCGAGAGATGCAGGATAAACTTTTATATTTTTCTCGTCTTTCTCTTTGAAGCGCGGCACGGAATAAAGCAGAAAATGATCGCCTGCTTGCAGTAGCAACGAAATCTTTGGATTTCGTTGCGCAAAAATTGCTGACGCCACAACGCCTTTTGGTAACCACCAAAAGATAGCCAAAGCAACAAGTCTTGCGGGGTGCCAAGGGGTATTAGACCCCTTGGTTTCTTTTCTTTCGCCATTTCTTTGTGGAATGACAAAGAAATGGCACAAAACCGAAACACCGAGCGCGCGCAGCAGTGCGAGGCCGTAGGAGAAGTCGTTTGAAATTTATATCTTAACAAAACAAGGAAGACTCCCGCAAAGAAGTCTTCCTCAATACTATATTCAACGGTAAAAATCTCCCACCGCGCGGAAAAACGCATCAATGTTTTCCCAGTTTGCTCGCGGGGGGACGTCACAGCCCGACGAGATCACAAAATTCTTGTGCACCGAGCAGCGCTCCAGCAGCTCCTTCGTTGCCGCATATACGCCATCGGGCGTTCCCTCTGTCAGTTGTCCTACGGGATCGATATTACCCATGACGACTACGTCCTCGGGCATTTTTTCCAGCATTGCCTTCATGTCAATGGCATTGCCAAAATGATATGCCGCCGCACCGCAGCTCAGTATGGGCTCGACCAGGCGCAACACCGCACCGCCGCAGTTGTGATACACAACGATAAATTCGTCGTCCTGCACCGCATCCACGATGCGTTTCATATAAGGCGCGGCAAATTCCTTCATCAGCGAGGGGGAAAGCAGGCCTGCCAAAGGTTCGGCGACCACGACACCGCCCGCACCCGTCTGCTTGTAGGCGCGGATGTAGCGGATGAGATATTCAGTCGCTTTTTCCAAAACGGTGTGAACCATCTCGGGCTCGTCATAACACAGCATCATGATCTCGGTAACGTCCAGAAGACGACCGGCAAGCGAGAAGGGGCCGATGGTGCCTGCCAGCACGGGACGGTCGGTGATCAGCTCGCAAGCGCGGCGAATGGCTTGGACATAAAGACCTGTGCGCGCGTCCTCGATCGCAGGCAGCTGTAATTCGTCCGCCTGCTGTTGTGTTTCGATGATGTGTCCCGTTACGACGGGAACCTCGTGGTCGCTCACGCTCACACAAGCACCCAGCGCCTCGGCCTCGACCGAGAGATCCATCATGCTGACGGCCGCGGCACTGTCAATGCGGTCGGCTACCAGCTTCATGCCGCGCGCCTGTGTCTCTGCAGAGGCAATCAACTCGCGGACGGTAATATTCATTAATTGTACGGAAGGGAAGGAGAGGATGGGCAACGCGCGCTTGACGGGCGCATCGCGCAGATCCTTGACCCATTGTTTCATATTCATTATTTACCAAACCTCGTCGCGTTTCGTGCGGGTACACGTTAGGGTAAGTATACAATAGTTTTCTTGTTTTGTCCAGTAGTTTGAAAAATTTTTTTCGAGTGAAAAAAGAAATCCGCCACAGCGTGACGGATTTCTCGAAAAGAGCAAATGCAAATCAATGATCAACGGGACTTGTTTTTTCTTGGGATCAGCGCCAATACGACCAAAACGACGCTGACGGCGACGATCGCCGCGATGATCCAAGGCAGAATGCCGGATGAATTTCCGTCATCCGCCGTGCCATTCCTCTCGATCATGTCCGCGCCGTTGCCGGAACGGGCACGGTTGCCGCCCATGCCTTTCGTGTCATCGGCACTATCGGGCCGTACGCGTGGACTGGGCATATTGCCATCCTGAATGCCGTTGGCAAACTCATCATGCGGCTGCATGCGATCAGCACCGCGCCGCCCGTTGCCGATGATGCCGTCATCGTCTGTTACCTTGCCGTTCTCACCGTCGCACATGGCCGCCACGGCCATCGTTGCATCGTCACTTTCTTGCGTGTTGCTCAAGGCCGACGCCACAGGCGTGAGCATGATAAACAGCAAGCATAGTGCCAGGATCAGCAACAGCGGTGCAGGCAGACGTCCCGAGTCTTGGGGAGATCGTCTCATCTCGTTTTCCTTTCTCCGTTCCGAAACGCATCCCCCTGACCGCCTTGCGACCGCGGTCGATTGTGAGTGACACGTCAGGAACGCTTCATAGTCCGACGTGCCACCTGCAAGACACTCGTTTTTGCAGATCTTACGTCACACATAGTATGGCGAGAGACGCCGAAAACGATGCATTATTATATAAAGGTATAATTTTCCTTTCAAAAAGCGCAAAAAAGTTTGAAATATTGTAAAAAACGCTTGACAAGCAAGAAAACCTATGGTATAATCGTTCTACCTCTGCGCAGCAGGCTTTTTTGTTGTGCCCGGCGCCATCCGAAAGGAAGGGCCAGCATACTCTGCCGGAGGGAGGTACACATATCCTTGCCGCAAGGCGAAGGATAAATCAAAGATTACAGGAGGTGCCGATAAACATGGCGAATGACGTAAGAGTCAAGGTCACTCTGGTATGCACTGAGTGCAAGCAGAGAAATTATGACACAAAGAAAAACAAAAAGAATGACCCGGATAGAATCGAGCTGAAGAAATACTGCCGTTTCTGTCGCAAGCACACGGCTCATAAAGAGTCCAAGTAATCGGGGAGGTAAATTCATGGAAGAAATGAACAAGAAGGCTCCCAAAGCAGCCGAGAAGGAAACCAAAGCAGCAAAGCCCGCAAAGAAGGACAAGAAGCCCTTGGGCGAGCGCCTCGGTCACTTTTTCCGCAGCTATGCGAGCGAGATCAAAAAGATCGTATGGTGTCCCTGGAAGCAGGTACGCAAAAACTCCCTTGTTGTTCTCGCCCTGGTGATTGCCTGCGCAATTGCAGTTTGCGCGCTGGACTATGCTTTCTCTCAGGCCATCCTTGGTCTTGGAAAGCTGCTCTAAGGTAATATCATGAGTGATATCAATCAAATGAACGTCGGCCCTCGTTGGTATGTGGCGCACACCTATTCAGGGTACGAAAACAAAGTCAAGGACAGCCTTGAAAAAATCGTTGAAAACCGTGCACTGGGACATTTGATTTTCGATATCCGAATCCCGGTGGAGAAGGTCATTGAGAAGAACGGCGACGTGGAAAAGGAAGTCGAGTACAAAATTTTCCCCAGCTACGTCTACATTAAAATGTGTATGACGGATGAGAGCTGGCACGCTGTTCGTAACATTACCGGTGTGACCGGCTTTGTCGGTCCCGGATCCCGCCCCACGCCTCTGTCTGAGGAAGAGGTAGCCGCGCTGAACTTCGAAGAAGAGGTCCGCGTGACGCTGTCTTATCAGGAAGGCGATACGGTCGAGATTATCAGTGGCTTGTTCGAGGGCTACAACGGTGTCGTTCAGAGCATTTCTGACGACATGAAGACGGTTACTGTGCTGGTTAAGCGCGGCCGCCGTGACATGCCGGTTGAGCTGGAAGCATCCGTGCTCAAGCTGGTAAAGAACGTATAAGACAACGAGCTTGTACGTACACTGCATTTCGCATTTGCCGCGACGTGCAGGTGGGAGGGGGAAAAATTTTGAAGTCCCCCGGAATGACCACATTTGGAGGTGTATGAATTATGGCAAAGAAAATTTTGGGTTATATCAAATTGCAGCTGCCCGCAGGCAAGGCGACTCCCCAGCCGCCCGTTGGTCCTGCACTCGGTGCTTACGGTGTAGCTATCCCCGTATTCACCAAGGCATTCAACGAGAAGACCAAGAACGACATCGGTCTGATCATTCCCGTTGTTATCACGGTTTACGCTGACCGTTCCTTCACGTTTATCACCAAGACTCCCCCCGCTCCCGTCCTGATCAAGAAGGCTTGCGGCATCGAAACCGCTTCCGACAAGCCCAACAAGACCAAGGTTGCAAAGATCACCAAGGAGCAGGTGAGAAAGATCGCTGAGACCAAGATGCCCGACCTCAATGCGGCTAACATCGAGTCTGCGATGAGCATGATCGCCGGTACTGCCCGTTCCATGGGTATCACGGTGGAAGATTGAGGAGGAACTGACAATGGCTAAATTTGGTAAGAAATATTCCGACAGCGCAAAGCTGGTTGAAAAGAACAGACTCTACGATCCCGCAGAGGCTGTGGCTCTGGCTTGCCAGACCTCGAAGGCAAAGTTCGATGAGACCATCGAGCTGCACATCCGTCTGGGTGTTGACTCTCGTCACGCTGACCAGCAGGTCCGTGGTGCAGTTGTTCTGCCCAACGGTACCGGTAAGACCGTTCGCACCCTGGTATTCTGCAAGGGCGAGAACGAGCAGCTGGCAAAGGACGCAGGCGCTGACTACGTCGGCGGTGCAGAGTATGCTGAGAAGATCGTCAAGGAGAACTGGTTCGACTTCGACGTTGTTATCGCTTCCCCCGACATGATGGGTGTCATCGGTCGTCTGGGTAAGGTTCTGGGTCCTAAGGGCCTGATGCCTTCTCCTAAGGCCGGTACCGTTACTCCCGACGTTGCTCGCGCTGTTACCGAGGCTAAGGCCGGTAAGATTGAGTACCGTCTGGACAAGACCAACATCATCCACTGCCCCATCGGCAAGGCATCCTTCGGTGCTGAGAAGCTGATGGAGAACCTGAACACGCTGGTTGGCGCCGTTATCAAGGCGAAGCCCGCAACCGCTAAGGGTCAGTACATCAAGAGCTGCGTTATCGCATCCACGATGGGCCCCGGCATCAAGATCAACCAGGGTAAGCTGAGCTGATCTGACCTTCTGTAATCAAAAGGCTGCCACTTGTGGCAGCCTTTTTACTTTTGTTCTCTTGACAAAGGCGGAGGAGTGTGGTAAAATAGGCAGGTACAAGTTCATACGGAGGGTTATATCGGCTTGCGCCGATCAACCACGAAGCGGATTCGCCTGCCTGCGGCAGCCGAGCCACTTCTCAAACCTCTCCGTGTTCACAAATTCATACGGAGGGTTATATCGGCTTGCGCCGATCAACCACGAAGCGGATTCGCCTGCCTGCGGCAGCCGAGCCACTTCTCAAACCTCTCCGTATTCACAAGTTCATACGGAGGGTTATCGAAGCGGTCATAACGAGGCGGTCTTGAAAACCGTTTGAGAGCAATCTCACGTGGGTTCGAATCCCACACCCTCCGCCAAAAAGGAAAGAGGACACCATCGGTGTCCTCTTTCCTTTTTGATGATGCTCGGTGGGTGAGAAGCCACTGAAAGAATATCGTCCGCGCTTTGCGCGCAGGGGCGTTTAGCCCTCGAGATATTCTTTTTAGCTCACGGAGTTTACGCCGTGAGGTCTGGGTTCGAATCCCTTCGACTCAATTTATTCGCGAGTGCAGGAGATTGTCACTCAACGGGATAACTCTCCCAAATCTCCTTGATGAACTCTTCGTCATCATTTCCATTCTTGTGGTTTTTGGAGCTATAGGCATAATATTGCCATTGAAGGACGTTGTTGTTCTCGTCGTAGATACGGGCGACACGCTGGCCGGGCATGGCGAAAAATCCGTCGCCCTCGGCCTCGTTCATGACCCAATCGTAAGCATACTCAAGAAATTCAGCGCGGTACCATTCGGGCTGGTTGGCGTACCATGTAATTTCGTCCATGCCCCAGGTGCGCATATCGGCGGGCTTGGGAACGTGGAGCGCGGCGGCATCGTCGCCATAGTTGTCAAGCTCGACCAGATAGGGCAGAGACTCGCATTCCCAGCCGCTATACGTCATGCCGCCCTTGCTCTTTCCGTAGATGGAGTCGCTGTGGCCGGCCTGGAAGGTGGCGCGCTGAGGATCGTCTTCCGTGGGGAAGTGGGGCGCCTGTGAACCGTCAGCCATAGGACGGGAGGGGTACATATGGAAGTCAAACAGCAGCACACCGTCCAACCCAACAAGACCGTGGGTGTGGGCATTGATGAAGACGAAGCCGCGACGGGCGTGGTCGTAGGCAAATTCGCGGATCATGGTGAGCAGCTCGGTCCAGTTTTCCCAGTTTTTATCGTCACGGCCGATCAGATGGATCTGTCCCATATGCAGACCTTCGTAACCGAGCAGAATGTACTGGCAGGCGCGGTAATAGAAGAACAGCATGGTCTCCTGCTTGGTGATGTCGGGAACGGATGTGCCGGGACCCCATTGATCCTTGAAGGAACCATCGGAGAAGCGCATAGCGTCAAACGAGAAGTTGCGCTCCTCGACGGGCAGATTGAACGCCTCAAAGACCCAAGCGGGGATGGGAATGTCGTTGACCTTAGTCGAAATGCACTCGAATACGCAGGCCTCGAACACGACCTCGGGATCGCGCTCGTGTACCGACTTGATAAATGCTGTCTGTCCGCCGTAAGTGTCGTAGTCCTCGGGTCCGGGGCTCCAGCAGGTAGCGGCACGGCAAATGTATTTGGCGCCCGTGTTCAAAATGAACTTGCGTACGTGGGAGCTGTTGCGTGAATTGGGAACAAAGCTGTTCTCCAGCGAGATGGTCACGGCGCGGGAGAGGTAGTTGCAAAGCACCTCGTAGCTGACGGTGTTTTCAAAATAATAGGTCATATCAACCTCCGGTTGTTCGTCGGACGGGTCCTTGTCCTGCGGTTCATCCTGTGGGGGATCAGTCTGTGTTTGGTCGTCGTCGGGGGCGGGATCGGGGGTTTGAGGGCGGCAACCAAGCAGGCACCCCAGCGTCAGCAACAGACACAGCAGCACCAGCACCGCCCGCGTCCTGAAAGCTGCATTTTGTTTCACGGCAGTATTCTCCTTGCGCGATTTTGTTGACTACAGCATACCATATTTTGCTTTCCTCGTCAAGTGCAAGGCAGAGAAACAATCATAATTTTTTGAAAACTTATAGATGAAAACAACAAAAACAGAGAAAAAAACGAAATAAATTAGTTGACAATGCGCAAAAACGTGATATAATAGTATATGTAATTCATCAGCCAAAGCGCACAGTCACCCAGGACCCCCGAAAAGAGCCCCACCTGACTGTGTTTTTTGTCGGATGAAAAAAACATATGTTTGAAAGAGGTACATAATGAAAAAAGCCCCCGTTTTGGATGCCAACGGCAAGCGCAAGTTTGGCATTCGCGATTGCCTTGCATATGCAGCCGGTGACCTTGGTTGCAACATGAGTTTTGCGCTCAAGGGTACCATCATGCCCCTGTTCTGGACTCAGGTCATGGGTTTGAGCGCATGGTATTCCCTTTTGATCGTCATCCTGCAGGTTTGGGATGCTATCAATGACCCGCTGATCGGTACGATCATTGACTCTGACCGTCGTCAGTACAGAAGAAATAAGTTTTTGCAGTATATTTGGGTCGGTTCCATCGGCTTGATTATTGGCGGTGCTTGCTGCTTCCTGCCCTTTACAGGCGCAGAGGAGTGGGCCAAGATCATCATCTTCATGGCCGGCTATATCGTATGGGATGCTTTCTACACGGTAGCCAACGTTCCTTACGGTTCGCTGCTCAGCTTGATCTCCAACGATCCCGCTGACCGCGCTTCGCTGTCCGCATGGCGTTCCATCGGTTCTATCGCCGGTAACATGCTGCCCATGGTCATCCTGCCCTTCCTGGTATATAATGATGACCAGTCTCTCAATGGTCCCATGGTATTCGTGGCTGCTCTCGTTATGGGTGCGTTGGGCTTCCTCTGCTTCCAGTTCATGATCAAGAATACCGAGATTCGTGTGGATACCGACGTAAAGGCAAACGAGGATCAGCCCAAGTTCAACGTCATCAAGGCGATGGGCAACTTCCTCAAGAATCGTCCCGCCGTCGGTGCTACGCTTGCTGCTATGGGTATGTTCATCGGTATGCAGGGTGCAAACACCGCGGTTTCCGTCACCTTCCAGATCTACTTCAAAAATGCTCAGATCTCCGGTCTGATTTCCATGTTCTCGCTCATTCCCATTATCATCTTTACTCCCCTTGCCCGTAAGTTGGTTACCAAGTACGGTAAGAAGGAGCTGTCCGTGGTCGGCTCTATTTGCTATATTGTGGGCGCGGCCGTTTTGTTCCTGGCTCCTGCCGGTATCATTCCCGTTGCCGATGGCAACACGGGCCTTGACCTGGTCATGTACGTGGTTGCACAGCTGATCATGGCTCTGGGTATGGGTATTTACTCTACCGTTTCTTGGGCAATGATGGGCGATGCCATCGACTACAACGAGTGGAAGACAGGTAAGCGCGAGGAGGGCATTGTTTACTCGCTGCACTCCTTCTTCCGTAAGTTGGCACAGGGCGTTGGTCCTGCTGTCGCCCTCACCATCATGCAGGGTATGGGTTACGTCAACAACTCCAAGCCCAATGCCGAGGGCGTTTTCACCGAGATTGATGTTACCCTGTTCTCTTGGGACTTCGCTCTGCAGGTGCGTTCTTTGATTGCTATCCTGTTCCTCGTTGCAGGCGTCATGCTGTTCATCGGCCTTGGTCTGGTTTACAACCTCGACAAGAAGACACTGGCCAAGATGAATGCCGACCTGGGCCGTGATGTAGAGGCGGACGATATTCTGACCTACACCACTGCTGAGGACAATGACAACCTTGTATAAGCATCATCATTGATTCTTTTGGCGTCCGACTGCACCTCAACTGCCGTCGGACGCCGTTTCCAAGTAATATTTCGATTTTTCAAAGGAGATACAACATGAGAAATATCATCAATCTCAACAAAGACTGGCTGTTTGTCAAGGATACGACAGATATCACCCTTCGCACGGGTGAGGCTATCAATCTGCCGCACTCCTTTAACGCCATCGACGGTCAGGACGGCGGCAACGACTACTTCCGCGGCTCCTGCCTGTACGTCAAAACGCTGAACAAGGCTGATCTGCCCGAGGCTGACCAGTATTATATCGAGTTCCGCGGCACCAACTCGTCGGCGGACGTGTACGTAGGCGGTAATAAGCTCGCTCACCATGACGGCGGTTATTCTACCTGGCGCGTCAACATCACCGAGCACATCACGGATACGACCGAGATCGCGGTTATCGTCGATAATGCTCCCAATGGCACGGTCTACCCCCAGATGGCAGACTTTACCTTCTACGGCGGTATCTACCGCAACGTCAACCTGATCGCAGTGAATAACTCGCACTTTGAGTTGGATCACTTCGGCACTCCCGGCCTCAAGATCACCCCTGCCATCGACGGCACGACCGCACACGTCGAGGTCGAAACGTGGGTTGTTGGTATGAAAGAAGGTCAGATTCTGCGCTATACGCTGTACGATGCCGATGAAAACGCCATTGCCACCGTTGATACGACGGACACCAAGGTCACGCTGGATATTGAAAACGTCCATCTGTGGAACGGTCGCAAGGATCCGTACCTGTACTGCTGTGAGATCGAGCTTGTCGAGGGCGAGGAGATCGTTGACAACGTTTGCAACCGCTTCGGTTGCCGCACCTTCAAGATCGATCCCGAAAACGGCTTTATTCTCAACGGCGAGGAGTATCCCCTGCGCGGCGTGTCCCGCCATCAGGACCGTTGGGGCGTGGGTAACGCTCTGCTTCCCGAGCATCACGCCGAGGATATCGATCTGATCATGGAGGTCGGCGCGACCACCATCCGTCTGGCACACTATCAGCACGATCAGTATTTCTACGACCTGTGTGACGAGAAGGGTCTGGTCATTTGGGCCGAGATCCCCTACATCTCCAAGCATATGCCCACCGGTCGTGAGAACACCATCTCGCAGATGAAGGAGCTCATTGTTCAGAACTATAATCACCCCTCGATCGTCGTTTGGGGCCTCTCCAACGAAATCGGTATCGGCGGCGGTGCCGAGGACATGATGGACAACCACCGCGTCCTCAACGACATGGTTCACGATATGGATAAGACGCGTCTGACCACCATTGCGGCCGTTTCTATGTGTAAGATGGACGACCCCTATTTGCAGATCCCCGACGTTGTTTCCTACAACCACTATTTCGGCTGGTACGGCGGCAATACGGATATGAATGGCCCTTGGTTCGATAAGTTCCACGCGATGCACCCCACCATCCCGATCGGTTGCTCCGAGTACGGCTGTGAGGCACTCAACTGGCACACCTCGAGCCCCAAGCAGGGTGACTACACCGAGGAATATCAGGCCTACTACCACGAGGAGCTCATCAAGCAGCTGTTTTCCCGTAAGTACATCTGGGCGACGCACGTCTGGAATATGTTTGACTTTGGCGCGGATGCCCGTGCTGAGGGCGGCGAGAACGGTCAGAACCACAAGGGACTTGTCACCATCGACCGCAAGTACAAGAAGGATGCCTTCTACGCTTACAAGGCATGGCTGGTCTCTCCCGAGGTTGATCCCTTTGTCCATCTGTGCGGCAAGAGATACGTGGATCGTGTCGAGGACGTGACCAAGGTTACCGTTTATTCCAATCTGCCCGAGGTTGAGTTGTTTGTCAACGGCGAGTCGATCGGCAAGAAGACGGCAGAGGATCATTTCTTCTACTTCGACGTCAAGAACGAAGGCGAGAGCAAAATCGTTGCCAAGGCCGGTGAGCTGACCGACGAGGGTAACATTCGCAAGGTTGCCGAGATGAATATGGACTACGTCCTGCGCGAGGTCGGTGCCGTTCTTAACTGGTTCGACGTTGTTGAGGTCGAGGGTCGCTTCTCGCTCAACGACAAGATCGCGGATATCGTGTCTGTTCCTGCAGGTAAATTGTGGCTCCTCCGTATGGGCCTGAAGCTCAAAAAGAAGATGGATGCCGGCAAGAAGGATAAGAAGGGCGAAAAGAAGGGCGGCGGCTTTGAGGTCAACTTCAAGGATGCTGCCGGTAGCGGACTCATGGATATGATGGGTGGCTTTACCGTTCTTCGTCTGTCCTCCATGATGGGCATGATGAACATCTCCTTTACCAAGGAAGAGCTGCTCCGACTCAATAAGCAGCTCAACCACATCAGAAAACCTAAAAAATAATTTTGAAGCGTATAAAAATCCAAGGGAGGCGGGCGTCAGTTCGCCTCCCGTGTTGCGTAGAAATGAGATAATTTGTGAATTATTTGATAAAAAATTCCTATCTGTCTTTACAAGTTTCAAAAATGTGATAAAATATTGTTCGAGCGAAAATCGGTTTCGTTCTGCATGGTCGTACGGGCATGCGGCCTTGCGTTCTTCGGTTGCCCCCTCCGCCGCTATGCGGATGCCAAGCAAAGGCTTTGAATAGGTGAATGATATGAAATGGAACATAATACATTGTGAAGCAGGCTTTTTTAATAGCCAGTATGCCTCGCTGGGACGTCGTTCGACCGTCAGCGGGAAGGCTCGCATTTGGGAGCTGCTGTTGTGCGAAACCTCAGCGTCGGTCTGCATCAACGAACAAAGCTACACGGTAGCGTCAGGCGATCTGATTTGCCTGCGCCCGGGGGATGAGTGGAAGCTGTCCTTACCCATGCGCGCAAGCTACGTTCGCATCAGCGAGGATGCGGAGGATCTGATCGAACGCATGCAAGGTTGGGCCCGTGTGTTTCCCCTGCACGACGCGTACTCGGTCAAGACGGCGATGAACGAAATTGCTAAGGCGCAGCAAAAGCAGGATGCGCTTTTGCTATCTGCAACGCTCTTGTCTCTTGTCGTTATGCTTGACAAGGCTCAGAGCAAAGACGCACAGCTGGATGCGGGCGCACGCAAAAAAACGCGCGACTCCATTCGGGCGGGCATTGCGTATATCGAGGAGCACTATCGGGAAAAGTGCACCCTCAATCAGATCGCAGCGCATGCCGAGCGTTCGCCCATCTACTTTCACGACGTTTTTCAGGACGTTATGGGTATGACGCCCTACGAGTACATCGCACAGCTGCGCTTGGACGAGGCGAAGCGCCTTCTTTCACTGAGCGATATGGACCCTTGTGACATTGCCGCATACTGCGGATTTTGCTCCCAGTCGTATTTTAACTTTGTCTTCAAAAAGGCGATGGGAATGACGCCGCTGAACTATCGCCGCAACGAGACCACACGCTATCTGAATACTGAAAACGAAAAATAAAAGCAAAAGAAAGACCGACTGATTCATCAGTCGGTCTTTCTCCATTCATCCTTGATCCAAGATCAACGGCCGGTCTTATTGCGGAAGCAATCGCTGCAATAAACGGGGCGATCATCATGGGGCTCGAAGGGAACCTTGCAGGGGTTGCCGCACTCGGAGCAAACGGCGTCAAACATCTGACGCGCGCCGCCTTCGCCGCGCTCTGCCTTACGGTTTACACGGCAAGCCTTACATCTCTGAGGCTCGTTGGTGAAACCCTTCTCTGCGTAAAATTCCTGCTCGCCGGCAGTAAAGGTGAATTCCTGTCCGCAATCTTTGCAGACCAAAGTTTTGTCGCTGTACATCGTTAACCCTCTTTTTCTTTTTGGCACATTTCCTGTGCAAGTAATTTATTTTACCATGCCTTATGACCTTTGTCAATAACTTTTTCACAAAAACCATAAAAATTTTCAAGATTTTTCAAAACTTCTGTGAAAAATATCATAAAAAGTCGAGAAAATTACCACGCATCATTCACAATCCCGTATCTTTGCTATACACTTTGAAGCATCAGCGTAAGCAGGGCAGACCACGCCCAATCCAGCGCCCGCCCGATCTCACCAAGACTTTCGTTCAAGGCGCGGTCAAACAGGCTTCGTTCGTCGTGTAAAACGCACAGCGCATGGGCGGCGCGCGCTTTGTTTTGCTCGGCATAAAAGCGGAAGGTGTCAGGGGGTGGCGGCTGCTTACCGCGAACGAAGCGGGGGAGTGTGGCGGTGGCCTCGTACAGCAGTGCGCTCATGCGGCAAAGATCGCGCAGCTCCTCACGGCGGTGCTCACCCACCGAGGAGGTGTGGGCGGGAAAGAGCAACGCGGCGGCAAAGACCGTTCCCATGAGCGTGTGCTGCGCCTCGGCCAAGCGGGCACACCCCTCGCGGGGGAGGGGAGGCATGAACACGCGAAAGAGCCGGGCGTGAAGATCAGCCAGCGTGCTGGAGGCGCGGCGGTTACATTCCGAAATGCCGGTGATGAGACAGGAGGAGTCATGCTCGGCGGCCTCGGTCAGTAGCGTCAGGGCGGTGTGCGCCTCGTTTGCAAGATTGAGTATCGATTGAATATCCATGGAATCCTCCGATCGGTGATGCTTCATTGTATGCGGTGGCGTGATCAAATATGTCTGCTTGTCCAAATTGCCAAAAAAATTGGACAGTTCAACAAAATGTGCGCTGTCGCATTGCAATTTTAACGAGAATATGATATATATAAGCTAACGTACTGGCCGTGAGGCCGGAAAGGAGCATAGTATGCGAGAATATGACAGAACACAAGAGCGCACGGGTGTGCAGGAGAACCGGGATTGGGCGCCTGAATACGACGTGCAGTCTGACTTTGTTATGGTATATGGCTTTCACGATCTGGAAAAACGCATCGCGCATTGGAAGGAGCACGGCTACGTTGTGCATCTGATGACAGGCGTTTCGTGGGGGCATTATAAGGACTATTTGTACGGCGAATTTGACGGCCGCGACCATCACGACGAGGGTCAGGTGAGAGGCGACGGCGTTGAGATCAACCACGGCGTTGACGTGCCTTACATGGTGCCCTCGATCTCCTACGCCCACTATCTGGCAGTCAATTTGAAAAAGGCTATTGATGCAGGCATTGACGCCATCCATCTGGAAGAGCCTGAATTCTGGGTCGCCGCAGGATATTCCGAGGCCTTCAAGCGCGAGTGGCAGATCTACTACAAAGAGCCCTGGCAGGCGCCCGACTCAAGCGCAGAGGCGCAATACCGCGCGTCCAAGCTCAAAAGATATCTCTACACCCGCACACTCGACCACCTGTGTGCTGAGCTGAAGGAGTATGCGCTGGTCAATTACGGCAGGTTGCTCCGCTTCTACGTTCCTACACACTCCCTGGTCAACTACAGCCAGTGGAGAATCGTCTCGCCCGAATCGGCTTTGGTAGATTTGCCGACGATCGACGGTTATATTGCACAAATCTGGACGGGAACCTCCCGCACGGCCAATCGCTATCGCGGCGATTTGCGCGAGCGTACCTTTGATACCGCCTTTTTCGAGTACGGTATCATGCAAGAGCTGGTGCGCGGCTCGGGACGCAGAATGTGGTATCTGCACGATCCCATTGAGGACGATCCCAACCACACCTGGCGCGACTATCGCTACAACTACTACCGCACGCTGGTGGCCTCGCTGTTCCAGCCCGAGATTGCCTCCTACGAGGTTTCTCCCTGGCCGGCGCGCGTCATGACGGGCAAGCACAAGAGCGAGGACGGTACGCGTGACGAGGGCATTCCGCCTGAATACAAGACCAATCTGCTGACCATCATGCATACTCTGCGTGACATGGAGGGGCAGGAGTGCCGCTGGGTGACCGATACCCGTCAGATCGGTATTCTGCTTGCTGACTCGGCCATGTATCAGCGTGCCTATCCCGAGGGCGTGCCATACCGTTTGGAGGCCTCGACGGTGCGTTGGAATCCCTTCTATGGCTTGAGCCTGCCGCTGTTTAAGAGCGGTGCTTGTGTGCGCCCTGTTCAGCTGGACAACGTCCGCCGCTATGCGGGTTATCTCAACGACTACCGCGTGTTGGTCCTGTCGTACGAATATATGAAGCCCGACGGTCCCGATCTGCACAACGCCATTGCCGGCTGGGTGCGTGAGGGCGGCGTGCTGATGGTCGTCGGAGACGGATCCGATGCCTTCCACAGTGTGCGTGAATGGTGGAATCAGTCGGGAGCCGACTATCACGATCCCGCACAGCATTTGTTTGAGGCACTAGGCCTTGGCCGCGATCCTGCCGAGGGCACGTATGCCGTGGGCAAGGGGCACGTCGGCGTGTGCCGTCTGCATCCCATGAATATTGCAGAGAGCGCTGAACTGTGCGACGACTATATGGCGCAAATGCACGCGTTGCTCCGTGAGGCGGACATGGACTTTGAGCCCTCCTCGCATCTGCTGATGCGTCGCGGTCCGTATACTGTGTCGGCCGTCATCAACGAAAGCGTTGACACCTCGCCCATGGTGGTTGAGGGCTTGTATATGAACCTGCTGGACGACAATCTGGCCATCGTGCGCGATCCCGTGCAGAATCCCGACGACGTCGGCTTCTGGATGGCGATTGACTCGCAGTCCGTTGAGGCAGACATTCTGGCGGCTTCGGGACGCGTGGAGAACATTGTTTGCGCGCAGAACGAGCTGTCCTTCAAACTGACGGGCCCGTCTGAAATGAAGGCCTCCCTGCGAGTACAGACGCCTGCTAAGCCATGGAGCATTTGTGTTACTTGTGGCGGAGAGAGTGTGGCGTATGAGGCGCAGTACGACGAGGAGAGCCGCACGACGCTCATTACGTTTGCGTCGTCGGTAGAGGGCGTTGAGGTTAAAGTGGAGTTTTAAGTTTGTATAACTTCTCCTACAGCCTCACACTGCGCGATTTCATCGCGCGCGTTCGGTGAAAGTATATTGCCCCTTCTTTGCCTTGTCGCAAAGAAGGGGCGAAGAAAAGACACCAAGACGTTCCCTCTTGGAACTCCCTGGCAGCGCGAAAAGGTCGCGGCGCTCTCGCTCTGCTCATCTTTTCGCGAAGTTTCACGTCTTCAGCTTTTGCGTGCGCGAGTTAAAGAAACTCGCACACACCTATTAGCAAAAGCTCTTGCTTTGGCCGCCCCCGCCGCGCGTGGTGAGTGCCGTCGGGTGATACAGAAAGAAAGCAGATATCTTTTTCTTGATTCTCTTTGAAGCGCGGCACGAAGTGAAGTGAAAAAAGATAGCCTGCTCGCAATAGGAGGCGGAGCTTTGGCCCCCCCGACGCAAATTTTGCAGATGCCAAAACGCCTTTTGGTAACCACCAAAAGATAGTGAAAGCAAAAAATTTTGCGGGTTTCTTAAGGGCATTAGGCCCTTAAGTTTCCTTCTTGGCTACTTCTTGGGAAAAGCCAAGAAGTAGCATCCACGCACAGCGCGCCGCGTCGTGGCGCGCCAAAGGAAAGAACGTTACATCCTCCACGCAAAAAAGGACGGCATGGATCAAATCTCCATGCCGTCCTTTTCCTTATATAAAACTGTCCGCATAGGCCGTTGCCAGCGCGTCGCACCGCTCATTATACGGATGCCCCGTGTGTCCGTGTACCCAAACAAAGCTCACCTTGTGCTTTTCTAACAGCCCTAGCAAAATCTCCCACAGATCCACGTTGAGCGCCGGCGACTTGTCCGCCTTGCGCCAGCCCTTGGCGCGCCACGAAACTGCCCATCCCTTGGTGATGGCGTCAATGACGTACTTGGAGTCCGAGGTCAGCGTGACCTCGCAGGGCTCGCGTAGTGCCTGCAAGGCCGAAATGACGGCCGTCAGCTCCATGCGGTTGTTGGTCGTTTCTCTCTCACCGCCCGACAGCTCCTTTTCGATGCTTCCGTACACCAAAATCGCGCCCCAGCCGCCCCGTCCGGGATTGCCGCGGCAGGCGCCGTCGGTGTAAATATCCACGTGCTTCATGTCCGTACCCCCATCAGCGTGCTTCGCCATAGGCGGCCAGCGCTCGCTTGTCGCGCGCGGTCAGCTTGACGGATTCGTTGATACCCAGCGGATCGTTTTCCTCCACCGGCTCGTAGATGACGATGCTGCTGTAAGGCGTGCGATCATACTTGACGTTGCCGACGTAGTAGAAATCTACCGAAATATTGATGAGCGCCGCCGTATTCACGTCCACGTTATCAAAAACGTATCTGCGGTAATTGTACATGGAGGTCGAGTCCACCGTTGGCTCGCTCGAGGGCTGGATGCGAAGGATCTCGCGGTCTGCCGTCGAGTTGTTAGTCGGATCAAGATCGATCGCCAAGGCAAGGGTGACGTCGACAATGGTGTCCTCGCGCGTGGGGATCTCGTCCTCTTCCAGCGAAAAATCCTGAGCGATGTGCTTGAGTGTGCTGTTGTTGTAACGGATCAGCACCTGCACCTGGTTGGCCTCGGGAATGAAAACGGTCTGGCAGACCCAGAAGTAGCCGGCCGTTTCGCCTTCCATGACAACGGGAGCGTGGGTCTGAGTATACATGGTCAGCTCGTCGCCCTTTTCAACGTAGGCCTCGTACAGCGCGTCGTTGACCGTCAACGTCTCCATATTTTTTGGCACACGTCCCGAAAACAGCACACGCCAGAGCACCAGCGCGATGATGCCGAAAATTAGGCCGCGCGCGGCGTATTTGAGACACTTGAGCGCGATGAGCTGTCCGCGGCTCATATTTGTGTGTGAATATTGCTCGTATTCCTTTTCGTAATCCGTCATAGTTGACTCCTTTGAAAGATCAGCAGTTTTTCAAGCGATCCAACGCATTTTGTAAAATGATCTGGGCACTGAGCGTGTCGATGACCTGCTTGCGCTTTTGTCCGCGCGTGTTGGTTTCGTTGAGAAAGCGGGAGGCGGCCATGGTGGTCATGCGCTCGTCCAGTAATAAAATGGGCAAATCTCCCACCCGCTCGTCCAGCATAGCGGCGAACATACGCGCGTGTTCGGCGCGCTCGCCCTGCGAGCCGTTCATGTTGACGGGAAGACCGACGATGATGCCGACGACGCCGTGTGTGCGTGCTGCTTCAGCAACAGCCTCTGCCGTTTTGGTCATGCTGCCGGGCTTGATGGTTTCCAGACCGGAGGCGAGAAACCGAGCGGCGTCGGATACGGCAAGACCCGTGCGGACGTCACCGAAATCGACGCCCAACAGGCGTCCCGTCGTTTGTTTTAATTCTTGTATTTGTTCGATCAGCATATGCGCTCCTTGTCAGTTGGATAGCTCGCCCGCCGTCAGACGGATGAGCAGGGAAATGTCATCGGGCTGAACCTTGGCCTCGTGAGCGGCACGATTGCGTCCGATCTCGCCGCATTTGGTGCAGCGGTGGATGATAATATAGCCGCGACGGCGGTCGGGCTCGACCCGAATGGGCTGCATGGGCGCGCCGCAGGTGTTGGCGCGATCGCCCGGGAGGATATCCACGTGGAGCGACCACAGGCAAAACGGACAGTGATTGCGCGAGGTATAGCCCAGCGGCTCCACCTGCCGCCCACAATGCGCGCAGACAAAACCCGCGTCGTTTTTGGTAAATCGCTTTTGCTCCAGCTCCATGTCGTGCCTCCGTTTCAATATATAATGTATTGTACCATATTGCACCCTGCCTTGTCAAGATGCCTTGAACTTTTGCTATACCACTTGACGGAAAGGCGGTGGCAGAGTATAATAGATATATCCAAAGAAAAAGGAGGGGCATCATGGCAAATTCGAAACCAAAGGTCGTGCGCTTTGCGTTCGCGGCAGACGCGCGCTTTGTCAGCTACCGTCGCACGACGATGCGACTGGGCGCGGCTATGCTTATGTTTCTGGCTCTGTTTAACGGGCTGGATCTTGTGCTTTATCCCCTCTTTGCGATATTTGAGGCCATGCTGACGGACAAGGCGATGATCGTCGCGATGAGCATATACGACATGCTGACCTATGCGCTCGCGTTTATGCTTCCCGTTCTGTTTTATCGGCTGATCACCCCCAAGGGCGAGCGGATCCCTTTGTCGATGGATACGACGGCGCCGCGCAAGCTGATGCTGCTCGTTCCCGCAGCACTTGCTGTGGTCTATTGTGCTGCGCTGGCCAACGCCTATCTTTGGGAGCTGATTGGTCTGTCGGCACCCGCGTCGACCTATCCCGAGCCCGATCCCGCCTTTGCCACGTATGAGGCGGTGCTGCTTTACATCTCCGTTTCGTTGATCCCTGCCTTTTGCGAGGAATTTTTGTTCCGCGGCCTTGCGCTGTCTCATTTGATGCCCTATGGAAAGACGGTCGCCATCATCGGCAGCGCCGTGCTGTTTGGACTGATGCATGGCACGGGCGAGCAGATCCTTTACACAACGGTGGCGGGCATCGTGCTGGCCTACGTGACGATCGAAAGCGGATCGATCTGGGGCGGCGTGATCATTCATATGTTCAACAATCTGCTCTCGGTGGTGGACGAGGTGCTGTTCAACCGCCTATCCTATCGTGACGAGATGCTGCTTTACAGCGCGCTCGAGCTGTTGGTGGTTGGCGGCGGTATGATCTGCCTTGCGATATTGCTGTTGCAACGCGACAAAAAGAAAGCACGCGAGACGATGCCCTCGCTTTCCCGAGAAGCTGACGATGGCCTGATCGCAGGTGCGCCGTTGACGGGTGGCACAGTCTACGGCTTTTTCTCGCCCACGATGATCGCCTTTTTCGTTATTAGTATCATCGAGATCATATCGGGCATGCTTTGGTATATTTGATGCAAAAAACGGAGGGGAAAATGACGCTGTCACAGGATGAAATCTTTATGCGCGAGGCGCTTGCCGAGGCGCAAAAGGCCTATGAACTGGGCGAGGTCCCCGTGGGGGCTGTCGTCGTGCGAGAGGGGCAGATCATCGCGCGCGGGCACAATCGCCGTGAGATCGACGGTCTGGCCACGGCACACGCTGAGCTATTGGCGATGGAAGCGGCCTGCCGCGCGCTTGGCAGCTGGCGGCTGAGCGATTGTACGCTGTACGTGACGCTGGAGCCCTGCCCGATGTGCGCGGGGACGGTGGTCAACGCCCGTATGGGTCGGGTGGTGTACGGTGCCAAGGATGCCAAGGCCGGGGCGATGGGAAGCGTGCTGTCGGTCAATGCCTATCCGCTCAATCACAAGGCGCAGGTCACTGCCGGGGTATTGGAGCAGGAATGCGCGGGGATATTGAGTGAGTTTTTTGAGAAGAAGAGAAAGAAATGAAAAAGCAAGGCGAGAATGTGGAAAACATTCTCGCTTTTTTGGTGGGGGAGCAGGGGGGATAGCTGTGATTTTTTACAACTTTTTCTACAGGCTCGCCCAGCTGCGCGCGCGTCAAAAGGAGAAGTTGTTGAAAAATCAGCTACCTCCTCCTCACCACACTTCCATCCCCCTTCCAAACACACCGCTCCCCAACGAATCCTCGCACCGAAACCGACGGATAAACTCTGCTTTCCCGCCCAATCACGCATCCGGGATTGAGTACGCTGTTGCACCCGACCTCAACCAAATCGCCAATCATCGCGCCTAACTTGTGCCGCCCCGTTGGTATGCGAGTCTGCTCGACGCGAACGACAACGTCCGAGCGGTCGCTTTTGACGTTAGAGGTGATTGCCCCCGCTCCCAAATGCGCCCGATAGCCTAAAATTGAGTCGCCGACGTAGTTGAAATGTGGCACCTGAACACCGTCAAATAGGATACAGTTTTTCAGCTCGGTCGAGTTGCCGATGACAGCACCGTCCCCAATCAGCGCACCGCCGCGGATGAAGGCGCAATGCCGCACCTCCGTGTCGTGCCCGATGATGCAGGGCGCACCAATGTGAGCACTCGTAGCAATACGCGCCGTGCGTGCCGCCCAGACGCCGTCTGATAGCTGCTCGTATTCGTCGCGGGGCAGCTGTTGTCCAACGGCGCGGATGAAATCGGAAAGCTTGGGCAAAATTTCCCAAGGATACGTTGCTGTTTGTAACAGGGAAAAGCAAAGTGTGTATTGCTCTGTATCGCGCCAGAGCGTCGCGTAAGGAAATACTGCCATTGCTTATCCTCCCGTCCGCTCTGCCAAACCCTGCTCGCGTACGACCTGCATCAGTCCCTCGATCGTTTGGCGGCAAAAGGCTTCGTCCTGCGCTTCAACCATCAGCCGCACGACGGGCTCGGTGCCGCTGGGGCGTATCAGCACCCGCCCCCGCTCGCCAAGCGATTGCTTTGCCGTTTCCAACGCAGCTAAGAGAGTGGCGTTGGCGGTGAAGGCGGCTTTGTTCTGCGTCCTCACATTGCGATGCTCCTGCGGATACAGCCGCAAATCCGCGCTCAAGCGGGAGAGGGGGAGCTTGCGCTCCATCATGACCTCCATAAGCGAGATGGCAGTCAGGATTCCATCGCCCGTGGAGGCGTAAGGGCGCAGGATGATATGCCCCGATTGCTCGCCCCCGAGGCTGTATCCCGCACTGTTCATAGCTTCGTAAACGTATTTGTCCCCGACGGCCGTCTGAATATAAGCAATGCCCTTGTCTTCCAGCGCACGGTAGAGGCCCATATTGGACATGACCGTTGTGACGACGGTGTTACCGGTCAGCATGCCGCGCCGAAGCCATTCGCAACCGAGTATGTAGAGAATGTGATCACCCGTCAGCACGTGTCCCTGCTCGTCGACGGCCAGACAGCGATCGGCATCGCCGTCAAAGGCAAAGCCTGCATCCAGATGATTGCTCTGCACGAAGGCGGCGAGGTGCTCGATGTGTGTGGAGCCGACGCCCTCGTTGACGTTCAGCCCATTGGGGGTATTGCCGATACAATAGACCTTGGCGCCAAGCGCGGCAAAGACGCTCTCGGCGATCATCCAAGCGCTTCCATTGGCGCAGTCCAGCCCCAGCCGTAGCCCCTTGTAGGAATGGCGGGCGATCGAGATCAAATAGGCAAGATAGCGGTTGCGCCCCGCGCTGTAGTCGATGACCTGACCGACGCCAATGCCCTTGGCACGCGGCAGCAGTGCGTCGTGTGGATCGGGGGTGTCAAGAAAGGTCTCAATCTTGTCGAGCAGCTCGCTTTCCATCTTCTCGCCGCCATGATTGACCAGCTTGATGCCATTGTCGGAAAAGGGATTGTGCGAGGCCGAAATCATCACGCCACAATCCATGTCGTCCTTGCGTGTGATGAAGGACACGCTGGGTGTTGTGGTGACGTGCAGCATGTAGGCATCCGCGCCCGAGGCGGTCAGCCCCGCTGCCAGCGCGTATTCGAGCATATAAGACGAGCGCCGCGTGTCCTTGCCGACGGCAATGCGAGGGCGGTGAGCGTCTGTTTGATAATAATGGCCGAGAAAACGGCCGATGCGATAGGCGTGGTGGGCAGTCAGCGCGCCGCCGGCCTCACCGCGAAAGCCGTCCGTTCCAAAATAATGGGACATAATCGAACCTCCCGAGTTTTTTCACTACAAAGTATAGCGAGCTTTCGCCGTTTGGTTCCAAACGGTTGACGCAAAGCGGGAGACGGACAAACAAAAACCCTGCGTGTGCCGAAGCACACGCAGGGAAACGTTCATTCAATTGGGATCAGTCGATCAGCTGGGCTTGCAGCTCGGCGAGCGCTTGCTCGCACTGTGCATCCTTGGGAGCGGCACCGTGCCACTCGACGCGGTTTTCCATGAAGGAAACGCCCTTTCCCTTGACCGTCTTGCAAATGATGGCGGTGGGCTTGCCTACGACCGTGCGCGCCTCGTCAAAGGCGGCGGACAGAGCGGCGATGTCGTGGCCGTCGACCGTGATGGTGTGAAGGCCGAACGCCTGCAGCTTTTCGGGGTAGGGAGTAGGATTGAGGACCTGTTCTACCTCACCGTCGATCTGAAGACCGTTCCAGTCAAGAACGACGCACAGGTTGTCCAGCTTTCTGTGAGCGGCCAGCATGAGTGCCTCCCAGATCTGACCCTCCTGTGATTCACCGTCACCCACGATGGCGTAGGTGCGATAGGACTTGCCCTGCATCTTGGCGGAGATGGCCATGCCGCAGGCGGCGGACAGACCCTGACCAAGAGATCCGGTGGTCATGTCAACGCCGGGAACGTGGCCAAGGCTGGGGTGACCCTGCAGATGAGAGTCTGCGCGACGCAGCGTGAGCAGTTCCTCGCGGGGGAAGAAGCCGCGCTCGGCAAGAGCGGCGTACAGCGCGGGAGCGGCGTGACCCTTGGACAGCACCAGGCGGTCGCGGTCGGCGTCCTCGGGCTTTTCGGGATCGATATTCATTTCTTCGAAATAGAGATATGCCATGATATCAGCGATGGACAGCGAGCCGCCGGGGTGACCGGACTTGGCGCTGTGGGTTTCCTTGATAATGTCCATGCGGATGTTCGTAGCGATATTTTTGAGTTCTTTTTCGGTGTGATTGCGCAATGCCATGGGGTAGCCTCCTCGTTGTAGAGAGTTTCTATGTGTATATTATAATGGGAATGGGGGAGAAAGTCAAGGGGTAAGGCGGGGAAAAGGGGGGATTAGCTAAACTTTTCACATCTTCGTAGCCGGGCTCACACTGCTGCGCGCGAAGTTTTGTGTTCATGCTTGCATGACGCCCGCGTTTAGCGGACGAACAAAACTTCTGTATTTCGCCTTGGCGAAATGTGCGTTCGCTGTACCGGTTTTGCTGTTACTTCTTTCTCGTTCAAGAAAGAAGTAACCAAGAAAGTGAACCCGGCCGTTCCCT
>JAZLDE010000020.1:0-5007 GCA_045614625.1 Eubacteriales bacterium | reverse complement strand
TAAGATCTTAAAGGAGATCCGCAAGCAAATTGCGGAGAACAACGATATTGAGTTTGTCACGTCCGAGTGCAAGCACCAGGGCGATTGCCTTGGCACTAGCCCCAAGTGCGAGGCCGAGGTGGGGTAGCTCGAGCGCGAGCTGGAAAAGCGGCAAAAGTTAGGACGCACCATCGCGGTCGCGGGTCTGGCTGTCGCGCTGACGACGAGCACGGTCGGATGCGACGAGGACTTCTTTGACGGCATCAGACCCACCGGCGGCAAGCCCCTGGCACCTGAGGAGGAACAGCTTGGCGGCGAGCCACTGCTGCAAATTCCCATAACTGAGCGAACCGAGGAGTTTCTCGCCGTGCAGCTGTCATTTACTCCCGCAGACTTTATCAAGCAGTCCGACCACGCCATTTATACTGCCTTGAAAACAGCGCTGGCAGAGGCGCAATGCTTGGAGGAGGATGAACGATACGTATTTATCGTACATTGGGACGAGAAGCTATACTACTCTACAAAGTCGGACGGTACCGTTACGGATACCTATTCCATTTCCTATCAGGTGGATAGTGAAGCATGGGAGGAAACGCGCGAACTTTTGCACTTGACGTTCTCGACTGCCGGCGTATTGCTTTCTGCCCGCTACGAAAGTAAAACAGAAGAATATTACTTAACCGGCGACATGCTGTATATCCCCGAAATCCATCGTCCCGACAATGCCCAGGAATTTCCGGAAAAGGAAGAACTGCTTACTGCTATGAGCGAGTTTGTTCAGAGGAATAAAACGCCGGAGGAAGAAGCACGCAAGTTTATCCGCGCCCGTTGGAACGAGTACTATGCACACTCCCGCGACAACACCGACTATTACACCATTGAGCAGGGGTACCATTTTGATAGTGACGGATACTATACTCGAGAAGAATTGACCCAGCCCCGCTATCTCGCTCTCACCTTTGCCGAAGACGGCACGCTGACCGACGCCGTCGTCACTGAGGAACCGTAAATAACCAATCATTGATAGGAAGGAGTCCACATATGTTCAAAGGAAAAAGAACTTGTAAGATCTTAAAGGAGATCCGCAAACAAATTGCAGAGAACAACGATATTGAGTTTGTCACGTCCGAGTGCAAGCACCAGGGCGATTGCCTTGGCACTTGCCCCAAGTGCGAGGCCGAGGTGCGGTATCTCGAGCGCGAGCTGGAAAAGCGGCAGAAGTTAGGCCGTACCATCGCGGTTGCGGGCTTGGCCGTCGCGCTGACGACGAGCACGGTCGGGTGCGACGAATTGCTTGATATTATTCATCCTCCACTCGGAGGCGCGCCTTTGGATCCTGTGGAAGAGGAGCTTGGTGAGGAGGTACCAGGACCCGACGACGAGTCCTACTCGCCCGAAAATGATATTGCCGGCGGTCTCGGCTGATAAATAAGGGGTCAATTTATATGACTAATACAGTAAGGAGAAATGATGATGAAAGGCAAAAAGCGCTGTAAGATCTTAAAGGAGATCCGCAAACAAATTGCAGAGAACAACGATATTGAGTTTGTCACGTCCGAGTGCAAGCATCAGGGCGATTGTCTGGGCACTTGCCCCAAGTGCGAGGCCGAGGTGCGGTATCTCGAGCGCGAGCTGGAAAAACGCCAAAAGTTAGGCCGCACCATCGCGGTCGCGGGCTTGGCCGTCGCGCTGACGACGAGCACGGTCGGATGCGACGAATTGTTTGACGGTATTCGTCCTACGGGAGGCGAGCCGCTGCCCCCCGAGGGATATGAGGAGGAGCCTCAGATTCCTGCGGGAGCACCAGTGGAAGAAGGTTGGGACGGTGAGATTGTAGAAGTGGGAGAGATTCCCGAGCAGGACGAAGAGCTGGTCGATGGTATGATCGCACCGCCCGAGGACGAGGATGAGGACGTAGAGCTCGGCGGCGACCCGCTGCCCGAGGAGCCGATGGGCGATGTGCCCGTATGATAGGCAGGGATATGGAAAAAGCAGCAAAATTTATCGGCTTTCGCCGCCACTGTCTGACGACCGACGGCGAGGGTGTGACGACGCTGGCCGCCTTTTGGGGCTGCCCTTTGCGCTGTCAGTACTGTCTCAATCCCCACTCCTTGCGCGAGGGGACGAAATGTGAGGAGCTGACGCCTACACAGCTGTACGACAAGGTCAAGCTGGACAATCTGTACTTTTTGGCAACAAACGGCGGCGTGACCTTCGGCGGCGGCGAGCCGCTTCTTCAGGTGCCGTTTATGCGCGAGTTCCGTGAGATCTGCGGCAGGGAATGGCGCTTGTACGTTGAAACCTCGCTGAACGTGCCGTGGTCATTGGTTGAGGCGACGACGGATATCATCGATGGCTACATCGTGGACATCAAGGACACCGATCCCGATATTTACCGTGCCTACACGACACGGGAAAACGAGCAGGTACTGGACAATCTGCGCCGTCTTGTCGAGATCGTCGGCACAGAAAACGTGCTCGTCCGCGTGCCGCTCATTCCCTCGTTTAACACCGAGGAGCATCGTGCTCGCAGTAAGGAGCGTCTGCGTGAGATGGGCGTGACGAGATTTGATGATCTGATTTATAAGACCGATATAAAGAAATAAAAAACAAGGGCAACTTCTTTTAAGAAGTTGCCCTTGCGTTATTGATTTGACTGTAACTTACGCCAGCTCAGCGAAGTACTTGATGGTGCGAACCATCTGGCTGGTGTAGGAGTTCTCGTTGTCGTACCAAGAAACGACCTGAACCTGGTAGGTATCGTCGCGGATCTTAGCAACCATGGTCTGAGTGGAGTCGAACAGAGAACCGTAGGAGATACCGATGATATCGGAAGAAACGATCTGATCCTCGTTGTAGCCGAAGGAAGCGGAAGCCTGAGCCTTCATAGCAGCGTTAACGCTGTCAACGGTGATGTCCTGACCCTTAACAACAGCAACCAGAATGGTGGTGGAGCCGGTGCAGGTGGGAACGCGCTGAGCGGAACCGATCAGCTTGCCGTTGAGCTCGGGGATAACCAGACCGATTGCCTTAGCAGCACCGGTGGAGTTGGGAACGATGTTCTGTGCGCCAGCACGTGCACGACGCAGGTCACCCTTTCTGTGGGGGCCGTCCAGGATCATCTGGTCACCGGTGTAAGCATGAACGGTGGTCATGATACCGGACTGGATGGGATATGCATCGTTCAGAGCCTTAGCCATGGGAGCCAGGCAGTTGGTGGTGCAGGATGCAGCGGAGATGATCTTGTCATCAGCGGTCAGGGTGTTCTCGTTAACACCGAAAACGATGGTCTTCAGGTCCTTGCCTGCGGGAGCAGAGATAACGACCTTCTTAGCGCCGGCGTTGATGTGAGCCATGGACTTCTCGGTAGAGCAGTAGAAGCCGGTG
This sequence comes from Eubacteriales bacterium, assembly GCA_045614625.1. GTDB lineage: Bacteria > Bacillota > Clostridia > Oscillospirales > CAG-272 > SIG644. The sequence continues at coordinate 1,641 of JAZLDE010000020.1, read as the reverse complement.
CACTCCAGAACGACGTCAACGTTGTTAGCAGCCCAAGGGCAGTTAGCAGCGTCCTTCTCAGCGGAGATCTTGATGGTCTGACCATCAACAGTGATGGTGCCTGCCTCATCGTCAGAGGTTACGGTGTGACCGTCGTAACGACCCTGAGCGGTATCGTACTTGAGCAGATGAGCGAGCATGGAAGGCTTGGTCAGGTCGTTGATGGCGACGATTTCGTAACCCTCAGCGCCGAACATCTGACGGAATGCCAGACGACCGATACGGCCAAAGCCATTGATAGCAACTTTTACAGACATGGTAAAAATCCTCCATTTTATATGATATTTTTTGTCTATCCAAAGATAGTGGAAAGTTTGACCTTCCCATTCCTATTTATTATAATGCAAATCGCCTTTTTATACAAGACCTTTGAGGAAAATTTATCAATTTTGTATACGTGACAAAAAAACGGGGACTCTTTTTAGCTAAAATCGGTCAAAATTCCCATTTATTGGCCGAAAACGTAGCGCAGCATGGTAGGGAGTTGAGCCAATCGGCGCGGCTGGCGAAGCATTCGCCATAGCCACTCCAAATGAGTGGCGCGAAATATGCGAGGTGCACGGCGCAAGTTCCCCGCCCATACGTCAAAGCTGCCGCCAAGTCCTATGAAAAGACGCACTGAGGGAAGGGCCGCGCGGTTTTGTACGATCCACTCCTCCTGTGCGGGAAAGCCAAGGCAGACCGGCAGGATCTCGGCACCGCTTTGTCGAATATCTTGGAGGACTTGGCTTTGCTCTTGTTCCGTCGAAATATAGCCGTGGTGAGCGCCTGCAACGATCAGCGTGGGGAGGCGTTCTTTCCAATGCGCGGCGGCCTTGTCAGCAACACCAGCTTCGCCTCCCAAAAAATAAACGGGGTGCCCCTGCTCGGCGGCAAGACGCAGTACCATCTCGCCGGCCTCAATACCGGGCAGGCGGTGATGCAGGGGGCGATCGGCGTGCAAGCGCGAGGCGAGCAGGACGCCTGCCCCGTCGGGCAGGAGAAGATCAGCGCGGCAGAGCAGGGTATAAAGACGGGCATCGCGTAGTGCATCGCCTCCCATCTTGGCATTGGGCGTGAAGATCACGGTGCGATCGCCGCGTTGCAGACGCATGCGCAGCAGCTCGTTCAGTTCTGCTTGATCGGCGTCGACAAAGGGCAGGCCGCGAACGGTGACGGTAGAGAGAGGAGTGTTCATGTAACGTTCCTTTTTCTTTTATAATTTCATACAGTTCTTGACAAAATGGGGAGAATGGTATATAATGTTGATAAGTTTATTATGGCGCATTATGCGCACAAGCATACAAAGAAAGGCCAAGGTGACAATATGGCAAAAGACAACAAAAAATTGGTAGAGCAGATCACGTCCATGGACGTTGATTTTGCTCAGTGGTATACCGACGTCGTAAAAAAGGCAGAGCTGATGGACTATTCCAGCGTCAAGGGCTGCATGATCTTCCGTCCGTACGGCTACGCCATCTGGGAGAATATTCAGAAGGATCTCGATGCCCGCTTCAAGAAGCTGGGTCATGAAAACGTATATATGCCCATGTTTATCCCCGAGGGCTTGCTCCAGCGCGAGAAGGATCACGTAGAGGGCTTCGCTCCCGAGTGCGCGTGGGT
>JAZLDE010000019.1:0-24561 GCA_045614625.1 Eubacteriales bacterium | reverse complement strand
CAAGCGCCTGCGTGTCTTGGATGGTTGCTTGACGGATGATCATAACAGTTGCTTGCGCAGCTCCTCACCCGACAGGGGAGAGAGGTAAGAAGGAGGAAGGTCGAAGATGGTCTTACAGCCCGTCATGCCCTCGCATCTCATGCGATAGGCCGCGCGGGCGCAGGCAACGATGACGCTGGCGGTGAACTCGGGGTTGGAGTCGAGCTTTAAGCTGTATTCGATGATATGGGTATGCTCTTTATTAGCTCCCGTCTTGCCGGAGCGGATGACGAAGCCACCGTGGGGAATGCCGCTGTGATCGCGCCTCAGCTCGTCCAACGTGATGAAATGTACGATGGTATCGTAGTCGGCAAAATAGTTGGGCATGGTCACAATTTCATGCTCGATTTTCGCCTTGTCCGCACCCTCGGCAGCTACGACGAAGCACTCGCGCAGATGCTTTTGGCGGGCAGTAAAGTCGGGCGTCTCTCCACTTCTGACGGCCGATAACGCTTCATCAATCGGAATGGTATACTGCTTTGCGTCCACCACACCCTCGATGCGGCGAATGGCGTCCGAATGTCCCTGGCTGACACCCTTGCCCCAGAAGGTGTAATCCTTGCCCTCGGGCAGGATCGCGCCTGCGTACAGACGGTTGATGGAAAACATACCCGGATCCCAGCCGCAGGAAATGACGGCGATGTGGCCACCCTCCTTGGCAGCCGCGTTGACCGCCTCAAAATGCTCGGGGATCTTTGCGTGGGTATCAAAGCTATCAATGACGTTGAAATATTTGGCGTATTCGGGTGTCTGCGTGGGCAGATCGGTCGCGCTGCCGCCACACAGAATGAGAACGTCGATCTCATCCTTTTTGGCTACAGCTTGGTCTACGTGATAAACTTTGACATCGGGCGTCAGAATTTTGACACTTTCAGGTGAGCGACGGGTAAAGACGGCCACCAGTTCCATATCGGGGTTTTGACGGATGGCACATTCAATGCCGCGTCCGAGATTTCCGTATCCCATGATTCCAATTCTAATACTCATAATTGATCGTTCCTTCGCTAAAAATTTATCGGCTATATTATAGCGCATGATAGGGAAAATTACAAGAAGATTGCTCAAAAAATATGTTAAAAGACGCCGGCAAGTTTAAGTAGCCACGATGCGATGAACACCGATAAGGCTGAGGCGAGCGTCGTCCAGACGACGAGCTGTCCCGCAAGAGCGGCATCGCCCTTCATCTCCTGCGCCATGGGCACGCTGGAAACGGCCACGGGCGTGGCAAACATGGCAACAAACGCCGCAAAATGCGCACCGTTAAACTGCTCGCGAAACATGACGTAGGCGACACCGATCGCCAGCGTGGGCGCGATGACGGTTCTCGCCAACGTTCCGAACACGATCTCCTTTTTCATTTCCTTGACGGCAGAAAACTCAAATTGTATACCCAACACAAGCAGAGCCAGCGGTGTTGCAAGATTTGACAGATAACCAAGTACGGTATAAACGGGCTTGATGTCAGCAAGACGGAAGGGAATTCCCGCGCGGACGAACAATAAACGGATGCCAAGTGCCCCAACGCCCGCAAGCACACTCAAAATCAGCGGATTTTTGATGATGCCGAGCAGGATCTTTTTGACGTTCACCCTTTGCTCATCGCCAAAAACGGAAAGGGAAATGACAGCCAAAATATTGAACATTGGAATGGCCGCGGCCGAGAGCAGCGTGGCGATGGCCAGGCCCTGCTCGCCAAACAGCGACTGCGCCAGCGGTATGCCGATCAAGGCATAGTTGGAGCGAAAGACGGCCTGCAACAGCACTCCGCGCCGCGCGCCTTGCTTGGTCACAAGCATCACGCAGGGGATGGCCAGCGCGAAGATCACAAGTAGCACGATCAGCGCAAAGGCGACGTAGCCGAGGTCGATCTCGCCAATGCTGTCCATCTTATATACGTTCAAAAACAGCATACACGGCAAGAAAACGCGGAACACCAGGCGATTGAGCGTCTTGGCGGTGTCCGCGTTTGCAAGCTTGATTTTTTTGATCAGATAACCGATCGCCACCATGAGAATGATGGGCGCGACCGCTCCGAGTGCGAACAAAAACGAGTTCATGCAAACGCTCCTTTGATAGCCGTCGGGCTATGTTTTACGTTGCATTTATTGTATCACAATCGGTTTTGGATGTCAATGGAGATGAGAGGAGGAAAAGATATGTGTGGCAATTTTTTATTCACAGTCAACGCCTTTCCACTCATAATCCCCCCAGTAGATGTCTAAGAAGTATTTATAACGGGAATCACCGTTTGTTATCTCTAACAGCTCGTCACGGGAAACCTCACGCACCGTCAGGCCTTGTGCATCGAACAAAAGATAGCGGTCATCGTAAAAGTAAAATTTGTGGGGAACGTCGTAGGAAACATAATGGATAGAGCGCATTTCGTGATACAGCCAGGTTGTTTTGATATAACCATAAATCCTTCCGTCGATTTTGACGTACCGACCGAAAATGTTTAGTGCTTTCAGTTCCGCTCCTTCCGGATCCATATGAGGAGGCGAGGGAAGTTGTGCGGCGTATTGATTTCGTAGTCTTGCCACGTACTCGGAGATATTGACGATACTGCGCAGTTCCTCCTCGGTATATCGCACCTCGGAATAAAAAACCTCTTCGGTTTCAAGATCTATCGTGATGGTTTCTTCGGTTTGGCATTCGCCGATGTAGCGGGTGTATATGAGCATTGGATGTCCATCCCGATAATAGTTGCTTCGTTTTATACTTTGCACGAATACGCCGTTTTCAAAAGGTTGAACGTAGGCGAATGCGGCCTTCGCTTCTTCTGTTTTGAAATCGGTGCTGTATGTCAAAATATTTCTGTAAGGTGTCTTTTCGCTGTGAATTTCATCTAACAATTGTTTGATAAGTATGATGGTATCTTCTTCCGTAGAGCCCTGCGCGATAAATTCAGGATAATAGTCGTGTCCAAAAATCGAATGCTGACGGTAATAAATTATTCCATCCGCGAAGGGAATCACGTTATAATATGCGGGATCAGAGGGATTGAAGAGAACAAGCGGTAAACATTGTAGCTTGTTTTGTGTTTCGTTTCGTATAATATAGTTTTCGAATCCCTGCAGTTTCATGGAAAGAATAAAAGTATCACATGTAGCAAACCATTTTTCGACCGGCCAGGCGGGACTCAGATAAAGAAATTCTGCAGGAACTATACCATTTAAAACTTCCAACGTACGAAAATGGATCAAGTGATATGCTTGCGGAGCAACGTCGTCGCTTTCATCCAGGCAGTAATAGACATCGGGCGAAATGCTGACGATCTCGGCGTGAACGAGGTGGTGTGAGTATCTAAAGGTGTAATCAGGAATATCTTCCGCGTCACTACCGTCTTCCGTCGTATCACCGACAACGAAGGGGTTTCCGTTGCCGTACAGCAAATCAGGCGACTCCAGCGCATTAAAGATTGTGGGCGGATCGTATACTACAGGCGGCTCCGTTATCGGCGTTTGTAAAAAGGGAAGGACGAGCAAAATAGCAGGCACGAGGATGGCGAGCAGCACGGCGCAGGCGGCCGCGCGCGTGAGCATGACGCGGCGTTTTTTCGGCTTGGCGGCCGTGGGTGCGGCTTCTTCGATATACTGCTCGTCTAACAGGTCAAAAGACAGTAACAGTTGATCTTTTGTCATAGTGAAATACCTTCTTTCTCCAAAAATGCTTTGAATTTCTTTCGGGTTCGGAATAGCATGACCTTGACCTGACCTTGGCTTAAGCCGTAATCCTTGGCGATATCGGCGATCGGACTTACGTACCAGTAGCGGCGAACGAAAACGACTCGTGTCTGGTAGGGAAGCGCGCCGACAAAGCGATTGATAGCGTCCTTGAGGGCTACCTCGTCGGGCAGATTGCTCGTTTGGCCGTCGGGAATGAGATAGGACAGCTCGTCAAACACAAGATCCGTCTCGGCATTTCTTTTTTGCGCGCGGTCGTGTACGTAGCGGTTGATCGCGATATTACGGGTGAGCTTGCCAAGATAGGTTGACAGCTTCTCGGGCTTGTGCGGGGGCATACTTTCCCAGGCCTTGACGTAGGTGTCGTTGACACATTCCTCGGCGTCAAGGTCGGAGTATAGAATATTGTAAGCGATATGGTAGCAATAGCTACCGTATTTTTCGGCAGTCTCCTTGATCGCTTGCTCGTCCCGCTGCCAATATAAATCCACGATATTGCAGTCTTGCATCATGTCACTCCTTTCGCATATGATAAGGCCTTTCACTACTATACACAAAATTTACCGTCCAAAGGTTACAGCCCAAAGTGAAAAACTTTGAAATTTGGAGAAAAAAGGATATCAATCAAGCCCGCCGCTGTTGCGACGAGCTTGGTTTTTATGGTTTAATTGATATATTTAAACGAGTATATTCCCAAGCTTATATGATCTGACAATGCTCATACATGGGATGCATCTGCCGTTGGTCATCGAACTGCCAGCCGACGCAATGTCCGTCCTCGGAAAACAGCATTTTGGTGCGATGGGGCTCGCGTAGCAGGCCCTCCTCGATGCTGGAAAGGGTTCCAAGGCCGAAGGAACGCCCCATGTCGATATAAACAAAGCGCAGCAGACAATCGATCTCGTGGCGGTATTCGACGGTGGCCGGGCGCAGGTAGAGAACGTCCGACGGCTGATAGTACGCCGTGTAAAACTCGCGGAAGGTAGCGGGGCTGCTGCCGTTGGGGCGGTAAAGCGGGCCGTATTCCCGTCCTACAATGGCAGGGCGGAAGCCAAAGCGACCATATAGATCGGTGATATCCTTACTGCCTGTGGTGCACAAAAAGCACAGCGGCGGCTCGGTCACACTCCGGAAGTCCTCATACCATAATTTAAGCAGTCCTCCGCCGATGCCGCGCCTACGATATGCCTCGACGGTATAGAAATTACCCCAGTTGCCAATGGCGTCTTTGTGCTTACCCCAGCCCATCCACAGGCGGGATGCGGCTTTGCCGTCCTCGTGTGCGACGTAAAAGGTGTCATGGCACTCGCTTGCCACCGCGCCGCTGATGCGAAGGGCCATCATACTGGCATAGGAGCGGCCGTCAGTGATGCCGCCTACCATATCGGAAATGGCCGCATATGCGGCGTTTTTCTCTTGACCGGGAACATATTTTTCAAGTTTCATATGACGTACCGCCTTTCCAATATTATTATACCACTAAGAACTTCGGCTGTCAATCAAAAAGCCGCCCCCGATTCAGGAAGAATCGGGGGCGGCCTTATCGCCTTGACAAATAAAAGATTATTCTGCCTTATCCTTTTGGAACTTATTGAGCAGGATGTTGGTGATGATACCAAGGATCAGCGCGCACGCAATGGTCGTAAGAGTAACCTTACCAAAGGTGAGGCTGAGGCCGCCGATACCGGGGATCAGGATAGCGGAAACGGTAAAGAGGTTTGCGCTGTCGTTCAAGTCAACCTGCTGGATCATCTTCAGACCCGAAACGGCAATGAAGCCGTAGAGTGCAACGCAGACACCGCCCATGACGCAGTTGGGAATGGAGGACAGGAAGGTTACGAAGGGGCCAAAGAAGGAGATCACCATACACATAACGGCGGTGGTGGTGATGGTAACGACCGAAGCGTTACGGGTGATTGCGACGCAACCGACGGATTCACCATAGGTGGTATTGGGGCAACCGCCAAAGAAGGAGCCCACCATAGAGCCAACGCCGTCACCCAGAAGGGTACGGTGCAGACCGGGATTCTCCAGCAGATCCTCTCCAATGATAGAAGAAAGATTCTTATGGTCGGCGATGTGCTCTGCAAAAACGACAAATGCGACAGGAACGTAGGCAACGGCAATGGTTGCGATGAAGGAGGCGTCGATGTCTTTGACACCCTTCATGGCTTCGAAGAAGGAGAAATCGGGAATAGCAAACAGCGTCATTTCCTTGAATGCTTCAAAGTTGATGATCTGCAAAGCAACGTTGTCCGTAGCAAGGCCAATTACGGTAAAGATAGAAGCTACGGTATATCCAACCAGAATACCAAGCACGAAGGGGATCAGCTTAATCATTTTTTTACCGTAAACGGAGAAGCAGAAGATGGCCAGCAGGGTGATCACGCCAACCAAAACTGCCAACAAGGGATTACAAGTAGAGACGAAGGAGCCGGTCACGACATCCACGTAACCAACCTTACCTACAGAGAGGTCGTTGACAGCATTGACTGCCAGGGAGAGACCGATCAGTGCAACGGTAGGACCAATAACGACAGCGGGCATGAGCTTGTTGATCCACTTAACGCCGGCAAACTTGATAACAACCGCAATCACAACGTAAACGAGACCCGCGAAGATCGCGCCGATGATCAGACCGGCATAGCCTGCGGAAATCGAGACAGCGCCGCCAAAGGCTGCAAACATAGAGCCGATGAAGGCAAAGGACGAACCAAGGAAAACAGGGCTGCGGAACTTGGTAAAGAGCTGGTAGACTAAGGTACCGATACCGGCACCAAAAAGTGCTGCGGACTGGCTCATACCGTTACCGATGATAGCGGGAACCAGGATGGTTGCGGCAAGGATTGCAAGCACCTGCTGAAAAGCAAAGATGAGCAAATTGCCAAATTTGGGTTTGTCTTTGATGCCGTAAACAAGATTATTAGTCATTTTTTTCTCCTTTTCCCGAACGAGTCTCTTTTTTTGACGCGTTCTTTTATTAATTCCCATTATACCACACTTGTTGACAAAAAGTCAATTCATATTTGCTTATTTTTTGAAGAATAAGTGAGAATATTGTGAAAAAACAGCCATGCTTATATAAAGCATGGCTGTTCGTGTTTGGATATTAGTCGTTCTTCTTGCGAGCAGTGAATGCGACCCAGGCGCCTGCCAGGATCATCGACAGGGTAGCACCGATGGAAAGGACGCTCTTGCAGCCTTCTTCGGGCTCGGTAGGCTTTTCGTCCGTGGGCTTGTCATCGGTAGGATCATCGGTAGGATCATCGGTAGGATCGTCCATAGGATCATCGGTAGGATCGTCCGTAGGATCATCGGTAGGATCGTCCGTGGGATCGTCCGTAGGATCGTCCGTGGGATCATCGGTAGGATCGTCGGTAGGATCGTCCGTAGGCTCATCGGTAGGAGGAGTCTCGATCTCTTCAAGATCCCAAAGCTCGATTTCAGTTATGCGGAAACGGTTGTCGCCGCCGGTCAGGTTACAGTAAGTACCGTAGAAGCGGACGGCCTTGACGTTGATGGGCTCGTCAAAGAAAACCGCGTAGCCATCTGCGTTGGAGATCTCATCAGTGGTCTTTTCGGCGATCTTTGTCCACTCAGTCAGGGGCTTCTCAGTATCATCGGTAGCGTAAGCTTCCCAACGGTAGATTGCGTTATCGTCCAGCATGGTAACGACGCGGAGACCGTCGATCTCGGAAAGCTCGTCCAGATTGACCTGGAACCAAGCACCGCAATCAGCATTGGAACAAGTAGGGCAGGTCTGTCCAATGGGATTTTCCACGGGGACGGCGTGACCACCGTGGCCGGCAGTCCAGTAGTTATCACCAATTTTGTCAGTAACGATGCCGTCGGTCATATGGGGCATATTACCTCTGTCGGTTTTAACGGTGCAGTCTTTTCCTGCGATAATGTTAGTGCCGTTTTCGGGGGCGACCCAAGGGTCAGATTTGAGTACATCGTCTGCTGCGACCGTGACGGCAAAGGCGAGTACCATTGCCAATGTTAGGATAACGCTAAGGATTCTTCTCGAGTTTTTCATGATTTTTCTCCTTTAGGAAATTTGCTATGGTATGAAATGATTATAGCGTAGATAAAATGGTTTGTCAATACTTTTGACGTATCTTGGCGCTTTAATAGAATTTTAAGCGAGGAAAGAGAGGTTCAAGGTTCTTCCACCAATCGCAGATTCAAAGAAAAGCTTTCATCAAAGGTATAAACGAATGTTCTGCAACTTCTTTTTTGATTGGAAGTCACACCGATCTGCGGACAAAAGCCCAGAAGAATACCGTCCATTTCCACATGAAAAAGGAGACCATGCATATGCCCGCACAAATAAGATTTTGCACTTCCCATTTCCTTCATTGCCGTATAGAAAGGGGAAGGATCAGCACCTGTGTTGCCAAGAACAGCGTTTGCCATCCAAGCGCCAAGCGACTGCTCATAAACAAAAGTTGCGCCGTCGCTGTTTGCCGCTTTTTGGTAAGCGACGAAGTGGTCGGGGAGTTGCATATGTCCGTAGGTCAGTGTTGGAATGACTGCGTACTCATTATTTTCTTGACCGGAATAGATCTTGTCCAACCTCTCAATCTCGCTCTTATACCATTCAACTTGCCCTTCGGTAATGCTCTGATAGCGATCAGCTACATAATCGTACGTACCTGTATCGACGATCACAAGCGCGCCAAGCAGATCGCCGCTTTCTTTATCCGTAAGGGAAATGGAAAAATTCCCATATCGATTTTCAGCGGTATCATCAATATAGCCCGAGCGGTACAGAAGATAGGGAGAGCCGCTCTTTTCCAGATAATTTGAAACGTCGCGCTTGCAGTATCCGTCGAGCGCAGTTTCCGCGTCGTGATTGCCGAAAACGAAGGTGTAGGGCGTCTGATAAGCGTCCATAATGCGGACCAGCTCTTTGACCCCCGCGACGCCCGCATTCATAATATTATCGCCACTCAAAACGATCAGATCAGGTTTTTCACTTTCTATCAGATAGTTCATGAATTTGATCGTCCGTGCCTCGTCGGCATTGTGATACTGCTCACCTTCCTGACCGAAATGCAGATCGGCAAATTGAATGATCTTGAATTTCGCGCCGCGTTCCATCGCCAGCACAAGATCCTGATCTTGCTTACTACGGATCTCCCCGCAAGAAACAAGCGGATAAAGCATAGCAAGGCAGAGTAGCAAACAAAGTACTTTTCTTGATTTCAATAAAACACCCCCTTGGTGGTGATGAAATAATTTTACCAAGGCCTACCTTTGCGTCAATTATTCCAATAACAGCTGACCTTTGGCCCAGAAATGTTCAGTATACACTCTTTTTGCTTATTATATCACGGATACATGAATATTTCAAGCGTTTCATAGGAAGTCAAACTTGAAGTGTGTCCATTTGCGGGAAGCACGCAGGAAGCACGCAAATGATGCATTTTTGAAGTCAACTCTTTTTGCCTTCAAAAATGCAAAAAAGAAATCAAAGTTTTTTTCAAAAACCTCTTGCATTTCTCTTTGAGTTGTGATATAATACTGCTGTTGTGTGAAAAACACAATACAGGGGTATAGCTCAGTTGGTAGAGTACCGGTCTCCAAAACCGTGGGTCGCGGGTTCGAGTCCTCCTGCCCCTGCCAAAAAATCCAAGTCGCAAGACTTGGATTTTTTTATTCGTGTTCGCTGACACAACCTTTTACTACAATAGAATAAAAGTCAAACTTTAGAGGTTAAATATGAAGTTATACGCACCTGCATATTATAAAAGATTTGCCTGCATCGCTGATCGCTGCCGTCACAGCTGTTGCGTCGGCTGGGAGATCGATATAGACGATGATACGATGCAGACCTACGCCGCGATGAATGAAGGATACGGAATGACCATCCGCCAAAGCATCGACACCACCGACACGCCCCATTTTTGTTTAGAGGAAAGCGAGCGCTGCCCTCATCTGAATGAGCGGGGGCTGTGCAACATTATCCTTTCGTGTGGCGAGCAATATCTGTGCGATATCTGCCGCGAACATCCTCGTTTTTATAACGATTCACCACTCGGCCGTGAGGTTGGATTGGGTATGGCCTGCGAGGAGGCCTGTCGCTTGATCCTGGAGTCGGATGACTACGCGGATATGATTGAAATAGAGGAGCTGGATAGGGAAGTGGATACCGAATCTTTCGATTCTCTTGCTCATCGCACCCGTATGTACACGCTTCTTTCAGATGAATCCGTTCCATATATTGAAAAGCTGCAGGCGATCTATGGCGCGTATGACATTTGTCCGTGTGTCATGACGGATGTGCAATGGCAGGCAAAGCTGGCGTCGTTGGAATATTTGCACGATGAAGACAAGCAACTGTTTGCATCGTATTCATCCAATCTCACTACGCCTAAGCAAGCGGAAAAGGCGCTCGAGCGGGCATTGGCCTATTTTATTTACCGCCATTGTACCGAGGCGTGGGACGAGGACGAGCTCTGTGCACGGCTTGGCTTTTGCTTGTTTTGCGAGCGCCTGCTTGCGAGCATGATTCGAGAAGCGAACGCGACGACCTTGGCCGAGATGATCGAGCTTTCCCGTATTCTTTCGGAGGAACTTGAGTATTCCGAGGACAATACCGAAGCACTGACGTCGGTTTTCTACTGATATAGGAAAAAGCACGGAATTCCGTGCTTTTTCTTTGTATTATTTCACTTTTTTAGTGTAGTTGAGCGTGATCTGTGTGATTGATCCGCCCCATCCCTTGGAGGTGTCGGAGTTGCGGAGTCTGATGTAGCACATGCCGCTCTCATCACAGCCGTAGTCGAAGGGATCGATATGAATGGTGGTTTTGTTCTGTCCCGTGGTGATGTGGGGAACCGTTCCGCCCTTGGAATAGTCGGCAATAATCTCCCAGCTCTTTCCGTCGGTGCTGATTTCCAAAATGTAGTTTTGGAAGACGTTGAAAGCAAAATCAGCCGTCAGCATACCCGAGATGTCGAACATATAAATGAGCTGGCGATCATTGTCACAGAAGCGAAGGGTATCCGTCGATCCTGCCGTATTGAAGGAGATGAATTCAAGATCCTCGTTTTTGTTGGTGGTCTTGATCGTTCTGCGATAGGTTCCAATACCCGTTTTGGGATCGGTAGAGATCAGATATTTCTTTTCTTCCGCCGAGCCACTGCGCTTGATGGTGTCTTGAATATCGGAGGTGTTGTTCACACCTTCCAGCCGGTTTGTGGGAGCGGTGATCTCGCCGGAGTCACCCTCGACTTCTACCAAATGACGGATCGAGAAGGAGGAGATGGCACCGCCAAAGCCACCGACGGACTCGGTATTGCGCAGACGGATATACATGACCTCGTCAAGATCGTAATCGGCAGGATCGACTGTAAAGACCTCGGCATTGGCACCGTTGACAACGCGGTCGCGTGTGCCGCCCTGGGAGTAGTCGGCAATGATAGTCCAATTCTTTTTGTCCGCTGAAACCTCCAGAATGTAGTTTTGGCTGATGTTGAAGCGGAAGAGAGGTGTGTCGTATTCCCACAGATCAAACTTGTAGATCAGCTGCAGCGAACCGTCGCAGAAACGAACGCCGTGGTTGGCAGCTGCCGTCGTTTCGGGCTCGATGAAATCGGCGTCCTCATTGTCGTTCTGGTTGGTCTTGTAGGTTTCTTCGACAAAGACCTTTGAGGACACGCCAAGATCGATCTTTTCGTCGCCCCAGGTGACGGTCAGGGTGACAGACTCATGGTTTCCGTCGATCTTGATAAGGCAGGAATCCGAGTCGTTGTCCCAGAAATAAGCAAGGACGGGATAAGTCTTTCCATCTTCACTCGTTACGGTGATGGAAGAAGGATAGCAATGATTAGGAGCGAGCAAGCGAATGCTTAGATTGGTGTTGGCCGCGCTGGTCATTTTGATCACCGTTTGATCAGCTTCTTCGCTCAGCGAGAGAACCTGACCTGAGGCGTAGCCCAAACGAGGAACGTCCAACTTGATATTGTCGATATGATAAAGGATCAGGCTGTCGTTCTGCGGAATATCAGGATCCTGCAGAACACTCAGATTGCTGTCGAACAGATCGATGTAAGCACCGGCAAGATATTCGTCTTTTCCAAAGGAATGGGCGATGGTATAGTTGCCGCGATTGGTGACCATGACGGGAGAAGAAACGTACTCAAAATCGGTAAATTGCAGCGCGTATTCGGTCAGCGCGCGCATCAGTGAGGAACCGCCCTCAAAGCCGGAGTAGAGGGCAGAAGGAAGTCCAACCACGACGACGGAGCCACGACCGATGTCCTCTGTGAAGCCAAGCACCGTGTTGCCGCTGCGCAGAATGGGATTTTCAGCGCCCTCAAAGGACACGGTATAGTTGGTATAGGATGCAGGAATGCGAATTCCATCGACGATCTCCATTAGCGCGGAGTCGGGCGACGTGAGCGTTGCGGTGAGCGTTGGAGCGGTAGTTTTGACCGTAACGTCAAGACCAAGATGTCCAAACAGATTGTCCAGCGGCGTTACGTCCTCGGCCCAGAAGAAATAATCGTCGATATTCCAGTACTGATTGTGACCGCCGACGTACAGCATAGTGCCGCCCGCCTTGACCCAATCGGCAATGGCGATATTGACTTCTTCGGAGAGCGGAACGGAGGAGTCAAAGCTGACCACGAGTAGATTAACACCTTCCAGATCCTTGGCGGTGTAGATCTGCTCCATCGCCTTCATCTTGACGGGAATACCGTCGCGAACAAGCGGCGCGCAAATACCGTACATACCGTTTGCCGTGCTCAATGCCCAGCCGCTGCCGGCGTTCATCCAGGAAAGGGAATCGGAGGCAAGATAAGCTATACCGGGCGTTCCTGCGCTCATGGTGATCTCCTGACCACCGATATTGTTGAGCATTTCGAAGATTTGCGATTGTACCGTGCGATAATCGGCGGAAACGTTAGCATAGGCGCGCTGAACCCAAGGAAGCACCTGGAAGCGGCTGATCTCGGGTTGCATCAGCTGTGCTGCAACAGATTGGCGGTAGATGTATTGCAGGTCGGCTTCAACGTAGGTTTTGCCGTCTGCCATCGGGTCGGCGAGTGCATAGAAGTTTGTGCCCTCTACACTGTCGATATAAGAAGAATACTCGATAAATGCGTTGGTGAAGTTATCCTTGACACTGACTCCGTTATAGGCAAAGGCCGAGTTGTGGGTATCAGACCAGGTCTGCCCAATGACACCGTCAATGGCACCCGTGGCAAGATAGGTGTTCAAGCCGGCGTTGATGGACCATGCGGTATAGTTGACGGTACTGTGGCTGGCGATGTAGACCTGCGTACCGGGAGAGAGCTCCTTAATGCGAGAGGAGAGCTCAACCAGGATGCGTTCAAACAGATAGGTCTTGAGCAGGTTTGCCTTGAGATTGGCTGCTGCAGAAGAGCTGGGCGCTTGCCATGGCTCATCGTAATAGTTTTCCCATTCTTGCTTGAAGGCTTCAGAGTAGCCCGAGCGGATCCACATTTCGGGTTCCTCCAGCGCGATAGACTGAGGATGATACTTTTCTACGACGGGCTTGAGCAGAACTTCCCATGCGTACTCGATCCAGTCCTCGCTGGGAACCATGTACCACTGTACGTCGGCTGTATGGACGATATAATTGCCGCCGGAATCCTTCTGAATGTCATCGTAATTGGACTTGTCGCGATCAAGATAATCCTTGCCGCCGCGGTTGATGGCGATCATCATATCAACGACGTAATCGCCCGACTTGTACCAACTGATAAAGTTAACGTCATTGGACGAATATACCATGACGGAATTGGAATGGATGTTATAGACCTCGGAGTACAGCGTATTAGCCTGGAAGGTCGTTTTGACGCCTTCAAGCTCAAAGCCCTCGTAGTGCTGTATGTACATACCATCCTTAAGGGAATAGGTGGGCTTGACGTAAGCAGCAGGAGATACGGTAGGCTTATTCTGCGCGGGGTAGTCTGAGTCATCGGGGATGATGGGAGGATTGGGGTTTACGACGGGCGGCGTGTAGGTGTTCTTTAGTGCAAGACTGGGAGATAGCGCGAACGAGCCCTCGGAAGCACTTGCCTCCAACACGTTCGTTACGAAATACTCCACAGCCTGCAACGTCATGGCGTCGTCATATCCGACGATAACCAAGCGATTGTTGATAATGGCAATGATGTATTCATTTTCGGCGAGCTGATCGTGTGCCGCGATGCTTTCCTCGCGGTTGGTCAGGCCCACCAAAATTTCAAGCGTGTCGGTCGGAACGCTCTCGCCGCGGTTGACGTAGTCCTCGGCAATCGG
Organism: Eubacteriales bacterium; assembly: GCA_045614625.1. Classification (GTDB taxonomy): domain Bacteria; phylum Bacillota; class Clostridia; order Oscillospirales; family CAG-272; genus SIG644. The sequence goes on along the minus strand of JAZLDE010000019.1, from coordinate 10,558 downwards.
AACGCTCTTTACGCCCGTTTTGGCCTTGATGGCAGAGCAAATTGCAACGGCGGATTTGATTACCTCCTGCGATCCTGCCTCGGGGCGAACGACGGTATACGTAACGACGCCGTTTTCAATGAATTGGATCAGCTCTTCCGGCTGATCGATCGGCGGATCTTGTGTTGTGTCACCGGGCTTGCAGCTAACGAACGAAGGCAGCAATAAAGCTGCAAGCAACAGAGCACACAGAATGCGAGAGAAGTGTTTGTTGAATTTCATAAGTTTTCTCCCCCTTTGAGTATTGTTTGATGTATTTATTATATAAAAACAGCATAGTCAAGTCAATAGTTCGTGAAATTTTTGTTGTTTTTGACGAATAAAAAGTGAAATTGAAGGTGCAAAAATTAAGACGACGTTAATATAACATTCATTTGCTTTTTACTTTTTTCGGTTGAATGTGCAAAGGGAATATGGTATAATAAAGCATCACATAACAAAGGTTGTATGTCTATGAAACGTAAAATACCATTTATCATATCAAAAATCGCATTGTTGTTTGTTGGCGCGATCATCTTTCTCAATGCCATTGCTGTCTCGATGGCCTCCAACTTTAATCTCGGCATCGTGCTGGCCTTTCTTTTGGGCGTGGCTTTGATTGTGTGTGGCGTGTTCCTTGGATTTATCGTCCGACACTTGCCCAAATGGCTGTGGATCATCTGCCTTTGCGGCATGGCTCTCGTCCTTGTGTGCGCGAGCACACTTTTGATCTATGGACGAAGCGATAGTGCAACGCATAACGAGGACGCTATCATCGTCCTTGGCGCGGGTATTCACGGTGAGCGTGTGAGTCTTACGCTCCGCGATCGCCTCAATGCCGCGATTACGTGCTACGAGCAAAATCCCGACGCCGTCATCGTCGTCAGCGGAGGGCAGGGGCCTCAGGAGGATATTAGCGAGGCGCTTGCTATGGAGCGATATCTGATCGAGCACGGCGTCCCCGCCGACCATATTCTAAAAGAGGACCGCTCCACTAGCACCGCCGAGAATTTTGCTTTTTCCAAGGTATTGCTCGACGAGCGGTTTGGTGATGGCTATTCTGCCGTGTACGTCACCAACGATTTTCATATTTTTCGCGCAGGTCAGATCGCCCGAGACGCAGGGCTTTCGAATATGAACCACGTGCACAGCAATACCGTATGGTATCTGGTCGTGCCAAGCTGTCTGCGCGAATGCGTGGCGGTGCTTTATTATTGGTTATTTGGTGCGTGATTGTGCTTATGTTGAAAGGAGAATATCATGCAGGGAATTATACTATCTATTTTGTTTTTTAGCATTCCTTTGGCTGCAGTTGCGTTTTTTATCGTTAGTCTGATTGATTTTATTTCTGCTAAGCGCACAAACAATCGACGGCCAAATACATATGATGAGCGCGAGCTTTCTGTGCGGCGTACGAAGCTGATCGTTGCTTCTTGTATCGCAGGCGTGCTTGTGGCCGTGGTCGTTGCGATCGTGATATTGCTTTGGATGGCGATCGCCTTTATGTGAGGTGACGACATGAAAAATCGCATGTTTCTTACTGTCTTGATCTCTCTTGTAGCGCTTTGTCTCGTGTTTACCATCGGGCATCTAATCTACACGATCTATGCCTATCAGCATTGCTCCATCATCGAATTTATCGCAAAGGAGCTGTGGTAAAGGATGAAGGATAAATCACTTTTAATCAAGCAAATATCCATATTATTGGCGATCGTGTTGCTGTTCGCGGCATTTAATGCCAGCCTGTATCTGCTTTTGACGATGCGCCTATCCAACAACTTCAGCGATGCGACGCAGGCAAAAATGATCGACGTGGGGCGCTATCTGCCGCATGACTCTGACTCGGATCTGGCGCGAGTGGAATCCTCGCTCAAGCTGACCGAAGACTTGCCCGTGCTGGACGGTGCGGCAGCTCTCGTTCCCGTCTACGCCGCCATCATCGACGCGGTCTATCCCGTCGGATCCGTTACCTACGAGGGCGGAGCATTCTCGGATGACAACTACTACGGCGAGAATTTCGCGGCGGACAGCAAAATGCAGTATCGCAATACCGTTCGCGGCTATAAGGCTGTCGTTGACGGTATGGCCGATATCCTGTTTTGCGCCGCGCCCTCCGAGGAGCAAAAGCAGTACGCGGCGGAGCAGGGAGTGGAGCTGGTCTACGTTCCCGTTGGACTTGAAGCATTTGTTTTTTTTGTCAACGAAAACAATCCCGTCGATGGTCTGACGGTTGAGCAGATCCGCGGTATTTACGCAGGCGAATAAACCAACTGGGCCGAGCTTGGAGGTACCAACCGCGTGATCAACCCCGTCACGCGCCTGGAGGGTAGCGGAAGTCAGTCGGCCATGGATGCGTTTATGGGGGATCGTGAGATCGCCACCAAATCTCCCTTCGCCATCGCGGGGGCGTCCATCGGCTTTTCGTTCCGCTACTATATGGATGACATCGTGGGCAATCAGGCGGTCAAGATGCTTGCGCTCAACGGCGTCTATCCAAGCGCGGAGAATATTCAAAACGGCACTTATCCCATCATCGCGCAATTTTATGCCATCTACCGCGCAGACAATACCAACGAAAACGTTCCCTTGTTGATCGAATGGATCCTGTCCGAGGAAGGGCAGATGCTGATTGAGCAGAGCGGATACGTTCGGATCAATTGATAGAATTGAAATAGGCGAGCGCCATCGGCGCTCTCCTTTCGTTTGTTTATGGTATGCCGTACGTCTGAACCGTGTTATACTCGAATCTCAAAAGGACCGAATAGTCGTTACCAATGATCGCGCGTAGCTCCTCTCGTTCCACAATAGAGCCGTTTCCCTCGCTGTCGTACAAATAATAGCAGTCGTCCATGACGTAGCCGCTAAAGTAGAATTTGTCATCCTCTCGTTTGGCATCGACATAGTAACGCCATTGTATCCGGAGAATACCGTACACCTTGCCGTCCACCTTGCGATAGAAGCCTTGGGCACGCGAATACCTGAGCTCCATCCCGTCCTTCAACTCGGTGTGCGGCGGTTGCAATTCGGACAAATCCAAGCCTGCCATCGCTTCTCCAATGTCGGGAACATTGGCAAGATCGTCGGGGGAGAAGCTTTCTCCGTAGCGCTTGATGTTGCCGTTTTCACCCTCGTAACTGTTAAGGACGATCTTCTCGTTGGTGGCAAACCCGTTGATCAAACGAGTGTAGGTTGCGATGACCCGATCATCGCGGATGGTGACAGAGTAGGAAAAGGTGTCGTTTTCACCCGGCTGGAGATAGGAATGAAGCTCCTTTTGTTCGTCTGAAATGAAAATATCTTCTGCTGTTACATAGTCGCCATTGAGGGCATATTCTGCGTTTGCAGCGCTCGCAAGGATGCGCTCCTTTGCCTCGGCAATCGTGGAACCATAGCCCACGGGATAGTAGTATCGGTCCGGATCACGCAAATAGAGGTCGAACCAACCGGTATCGCCGTACTTGGTGCTAAGGTAATTGGCACGCTCCCAAAAGCTTGCATCGACTTTATCGTCGTTGAAGGCGATGACGAAGCCGTAGCCTAGGTCGCCCGACGGCACTTCATACATATTCGGGAAGTAATCCACCCGGCCTTGCGTTTGGTTGACGAGCAAAAAATTCTCCGCCCCGATCTGGCTGAGGGAGAAAATAAATCGCTCGTAGCCCTCAAAAATGTCGGTGCCGTAATGAACGTAGCGCAGATAGATCTCGGAGGGTAGCCCCTCGCCGCGAATCGCGTCGATTACCCGCAGCTTAGCGACGTGTACGGAAACCCGGGAACTGCCGTAGAAATAATGGTAATAGGCGTCGGGCAGAACCTCAACGACCTCGGCCTCTACCACGGTGAGTGCCCCAAAGCCGGGGGAGATGGGTTCAGACTCACCGGAATCGTCAGATTCATATTCACCCAGCATAAGCTCCTGCACACCTGTGATCTTGTTTCCACTTACCATGGTGGAAACGGACGGAAGCAGCGGCTCGTTGCCTTTGAGCAGAGGCGCAACCATCACCGCGCTTAAAATCAGCGCAAGGCAGGCGGCCACCGCACCCGCGCGAAGCCAAAAATCCCGTTTCTTTTTCTTTTGTGTCAGTGCTTCTTTTTGTTTTACGTATTGCTCGACCAGGGCAGGATCGATGTGATCAAGCCCCGCGGTCCATTCTTGTTTTTTCATATCAAATACCCCTCATGCTCTAACGTTTCTTTCAATGCGGCCCTGATGGCGGCCAATTCCTTATGGATCATCGAGCGGCTGAGCGACAACTCGCGCGCGATGGTGTCAATGGGAGTTGACGCATAGTAGCGGCTCATGAAAATAAACTGCCGACGATCGGAGAGCGAGCGAATGAAATCGCTGATGATACCGCCCAGTCGTTCGGCGTCAAAATCGGCCGCAACGTCATCGTCACCGGCTATGAAGTCCTCAAGCTCGGATAGCGCCACCGTCAGCTCCGACGGAACGGCACGCAAGCGTTGCGCGTTGTGGTAACGCTTAATGGCAATTCTGCGCGTGATGGTGGTCAAAAACGCCTTAAGTACGGTCGGTCTGGTCGGTGGAATGGCATTCCACGCACCAAGATAGGTGTCATTGACACATTCCTCGCAGTCGAGCTTATCGTGCAAAACGTGATAAGCGACCGAAAACAGATAATTCTTATATTTGATATCAGTCTCCTCGATTGCTTTTTCATCGCGTGCCCAATAGAGCTCTATGATCGTTTCGTCGTCCAGGGGCAGCCTTGCCGCCCGTTTGCCTTGAAGTTCCATAACCTGCCTCCTTTCCGCTGCTTTCGAAAGGCCCTTCATAAAGAATAGTACCGTAAAATTGAAAAATGTGTAATGGTTGAGAGGTCTTTTTTACCATTATAGCATATTTTTTTGAAATTTGATGGCTTTGAGTGAAAAAAGGACAGAGAAGAGGGGAAAGCCCCAATTCTCTGTCCTTTGGATCAGATATTAGTTTCTCTTTTCCTTTGCGTCCTCGATCAGATCCTCGACCATTTCACGGTCAAAGGTCCAAAGACCGCTGGAGCCTTCCAGCACGGAAGTGTCAAGCTCGAAATTCTTGGCCCATTCCTGACCCTCGGGCGTGTTCATCGCCTCGATCAGTTTTTCTGTGAAGAAGGCGATCTCCTTGCGCTGGGTTGCGGTTGCGTAACCGTCGCACAGGTAGTCCTGCCACAGAATGCCGGGCACGCCGCCATTCTCGTAGGTGGCGCGGAACCACTCAAAGACGGAGCAGACGGTGCTGATGTAAGCTCCCTTGGTGGCACCCTTGGGGTCAAGGTTGTACTCATAGGTGTAATCGGTGCCGTATTTTTCGTTCATGGCAATGTCACGCATACGGTTAAACTGAGGCAGCAGCATGGGAACGATGCCGTTCTCAATGCAGGAGGCGGTCAGCTCTGCGACCTCGCTGGGCGTGTAGGGGAGAGTCGTGTAGTCGGAATGTGCGTACATAACGCCCGACTCGGCGATCAACTCGGGAATGATACCGCAACGGCGCTGGCTGTAATATACGTGACGGAAGTGGGAGTTTTCGGTCGAGGGATCGACCGTAGCCAGCCAGTTGGCACCTTCGGTACGCAGGCTGATTTTGGCGTTGGGAAGTGCGTCCTTGGCATTTTCCAGTACCATTTCGTAGTCCTCAATGCGTTCAAGCGTACGGAACATATCCAGAACCTCAAGGGGGCGGCTCCACTCGGAGAAGACGATGTTGGGGTTCTTGTAGCTTGCCCAACCATGGTCGTCAGAAGTGCCTGCCTCGGGGTCGATTTCGTCAAACGAAGCAAAATTCGTGCCCCAATCTTCGTTCAGCGATTCGATATCGCCGTACATATCCATCAGGAAGAAACGGAAATACTGCTTGGAAGATCCGTCGATACGGAAACGAGCGTTGAAGTCAACGCGCATCCAGCCGCGAGTGTCCTCTACGTCGAGCAGCACGGTGCCGTCGCCGCCCTGCCAGTAGTTGTCGCCCCAACGCTGGAACTGCCAAACGGCGTTCATAGCGCAAGCCTGCGCCAGCTCCTTTGAGCCAAAGCCGGCTTCGACGAAGTTGGTCTTAAACAGGGTGTTAGCCTGGTTTAGCGAGTTGGCGGATTCATAGGGATAGGTGATCCAGCCCTGCAGCTTCAGACCGAGTGCACGGGCAACGTCAAGCGAGAACCAGCAAGCGTCGATATTGTTAGCGCGGTTTCTGCCAAACGAACCGTCAAACTCAAAGGCGGCAGTGGTGTTGATCAGGTTGATGCCAATCTCCTTCATGGACAACAAATTGTCAATGACGTTGAAAGCGGCGTCAGGGCCAAGCTGAACGTTGCCGCGCATATCTGCCATGGATTGCGCTGTGATGGCGGGGAAGCGGGTACCGTCCTCAAGAACGACGTAATTGTTGTTATCGGGATTGAAATTGACCTTGATCGAATCGGTTTCGATCTCTACGGGAATGGAAACGGCCTCCATGGTGTCGCCGTTGCCGACGATCAGACGGAGCACGACCTGATTGGTCCAAGGTGCGCACTGCAGATACATCGTGCCCTCGATCTTGCCCGAGGATATGCCACGGAGATGGCTGTCGAAGCTGGTCATAAATTCCTCGTAGGTGTGCAGCCACTGGTTGCGGGTAGGAGATACGGGCGACGATTTCTTTACTGCGTTGGGCGTCGTAACGTCGTCGTTGTTGCTGATCTTGAACTCAAACTCAGATTGAGTGTAGGTGTGACCGCCCCAGATCTTGGTAAAGTAATTTTCGGGATTGTTGGTTTCGTTGCGGACAAGGCCGTTGATAACGATTTTGTAATCACCTGACTGGAGGTTGTAGGCATTGTTGAAAATGAAATACATCTCGCCGCTCTCGCCGGGATAGACCTCGTCAATGATGCGATTGTATATGTTTTCCATCGTGGCGACCTGCTGCCAGGAACCGCCGTTTTTGCGATACAGCACGGCCTCAAAGCAGAACGTACCGTTGCCGTCGCCGTCCAGTACGGTGTTACCCGTGTTGGTGTAGCGGAACTTCCACCAAAGTAAGGAGGTGGACTTGACGTTGCCGGAATAGATCACGTCGGTCGTTTCGTACTGGGGATATTTTTTGCCCAGCTTATCTTTTTCAAAGTTGGCGGTGACCTGTGCGCGGTTGTTAATCTTATCCGTACCGCCAACGTAGCCCAGGTAATCCCAAGTCACGTCAACCGTGCCGGGGAGCGTCAGATCGTAATACAGCTCGCCGTCCTCGCGCTCGGCATCCTCAAATGCGGTAGCGTTGACGTAAACCACAGTCGAAGCCTTCTTGGAGGAGGTAATCTCATAGCGGATCGGAACGGCATCGTAAGCCGTTGCTTTCTTGGGAATGGTGTACGTCAGCGTATATTCAACGCCGCCTACCGTCTTCTTGAGAGAACCTGTGTAGCAGTCAGCGCCGTTGTATTTTGCCAGCTCATCTGACTTTTCACGGGAGATGGGGTTATAGATCAGACCGCCGTCGGGGGCGATGGTATAGGTATCGACTCTGGAAGGATCCTCCGTCGTGTAGTTAAGGTCCTCTATGATATCGTACATATCGTCGTTCAGATTAAAAATATTTAAGTTTTCCAATTTGCTATCCTCGTAATAAGAAAATGTAAATTGTGTCAGGCAGGGGCCGCAGCCGTCATTTTTGGAAGGGTCGGAGAAGCGGATGTAGCAAATGTCATACACTTCAAATTCATAAGGGTCGATTGCGAATGCAGCTTGATTGCTTCTGTCACGGCAGGTAGGATGCTCGTCAAGCCAGTTGTAAACCTTGATCCATTCTTTGGCATCGGAGGAAATCTCGATCATGTAGTCGTTGCCGATGGTAAACTCAAGCAACGGCTCGAATTTGGAGTGAATGTCGAATTTATAAACGATGGTGTTATATCCGTCTGCAAAACGGCAATAATCCAACGTCGTACCAGCGGCTCCTCTGTATATGAAGGAGACATCCTGCATAGAAGAATTGCACTGATACGTACCGGAGCTGTACAGATACAAGACGCCTTCTTCGCGAAGCAGCGGCTCGGTATTGGGTACGTAGGGTTCATCCTCGACAGGAGGCTTTACTACGGGAGGATCATCCTCGGGGGGCTGATCTTCCGGAGGCGGATCGGTGGTTTCGCCGTCCTCTGGAGGATTTTCCGGCGTGGGTGGGGTTTTGTCCTTACAAGCCATCAGCGTTCCCAGCGACAAAATCAGCGCCAGAATCAAGATCAGATAGCGTAAAAACATACGTGCGGTGAAAATGGATTTCATGTCGTGCATGGCAAGACCTCCTTTGCAGGCTACATATAGGTTATTTTACCATGTTTTCGCAAAACTGTAAAGACTATTTTTCGCTTTTTGTGCAAAACGTCAAGGTGTTTTTTTAAGTACAAGATCGCATGGGAAATATTTCATGTGAAACGATTTTGATTTCCAAATAAAAAATATTTATTTGAGAAATAAATTTGCTTAATATAGTTGCAACCTGCTTCGGTTCGTGATATAATATTAAGGAGTGAGAAAATCCTTTGACGAACGAGGAGTGTACATACATGCGTAATTTAGGATACTACAACGGCGAGATCGGGCTGATTGAGGATATGAAGGTTCCCATGACTGACCGCGGCCTTTATTTTGGCGACGGCATTTATGACGCCGCTTATACGAGAAATCATATTATCTACGCTCTAGATGAGCATATTGCTCGTTTCTATTTAAATCTGAAGCGACTTGAGATCGCCGAGCCTATGCCGGCCGAGGAATTACGTGCGCTTTTGATTGAGCTTGTTCGCCGCGTAGACGATGGCGAGCAGTTCGTTTACTGGCAAGCGACCCGTGGCAGTGCTTTGCGCGATCATACGTTCCCCCAGGGCGAGGTTAAGTCCAATCTCATGATCATGCTGCGTCCGGTTTCCATCAAGCCGGTATATAAGCCAATCCGATTGATCTCTGCCGAGGATAAACGATATCTGTATTGCAATATGAAGACCATTAATCTGCTTCCCAGCGTACTGACCGCCGAGATGGCTGCCAAGGCAGGCGTGGATGAAACGGTCATGCACCGCGGAGAGCGCGTCACCGAGTGCTCGCATTCCAACGTTTCCATTCTCAAGAACGGCGTGTTTATCACGCCTCCCGCTGATGAGTATATCCTGCCCGGTGTTGGTCGTGCCCACCTGATCGCGGCGTCCAAGACGCTCGGTATTCCCGTCGAGGAGCGTATCTTTACCATGGATGAATTGCGCGACGCGGATGAGATCATTGTGTCGAGTGCCGGTTCCTTGTGCCTCTCCGCGCGTGAGCTCGACGGCAAGCCCGTCGGCGGCAAGGACCCCGTCACCCTGCGCAAGCTGCAGGATTTCGTCGTTGCCGATTGGTTGGCAAAGACGGAAGGATAAGATTCAATATACAAAACGCCCGAAGCGATCGCTTCGGGTGTTTTGCATTACATCTTCCTATAATTCTCATACTTCCTCTTCGCCGCATCCTCGCCTTGCTTGAACAGGGTCTTGGCTTCGTCGGGGAAGGGGCGGATCAGCGCGCTGTAACGCACCTCGCCGTCCAGGAAATCGCGGTAGGGCATCGTTGCCTCGCCACTGTCCAAGACGAAGGGCTTGTCAGCGCGGGGATCGTAGCGATACAGATGCCAGTAGCCCGCGTCGACGGCGCGCTTCATCTCGGCTTGAACGCCGCTCATGCCGCCCTTGATGCCGTGGGACACGCAGGGGGTGTAGGCGATGATAACCGACGGACCGGGATAGGATGCTGCCTCCTTGAGAGCCTTCATCAGCTGATTGGGATCAGCGCCCATAGCGACCTGCGCGACGTAAACGTTGCCGTAGGTCATAAGCATCGCGCCCAGATCCTTCTTGAGCGTCTTTTTGCCCGAATTGGCAAACTGCGCGACAGCACCGATGGGGGTTGCCTTGGAGGACTGACCACCCGTGTTGGAATACACCTCGGTGTCGACGATGAACATATTGACGTCCTCGCCGCTGGCCACGACGTGATCCAAGCCGCCAAAGCCGATATCGTAGGCCCAACCGTCGCCGCCAAACATCCAAAAGCTCTTTTTGGTCAGCTGGTCGCGGTAGCGGAGAATGTCGTCGGCAAGCGTTGCACTCTCGCCCTCCAGCATAGGACGGGTATGCTCGATGGCCGCACACAATGCGTCGGTCAGGGCAGGAGAAGCGTCGTAATTGTCAAAGCCGTCGAGCCATGCGCGAGCGCTTTCCAGCAGAGTACCGTCAGCCGTTTGCATCAGCTGCTCGACACGCATCTTTTGTGCCGCTCTTTGCTGGCGGACGGACAGGAACATGCCAAGGCTGAACTCGGCGTTGTTTTCAAACAGCGAATTGGACCAGGCCGGGCCCTTGCCGCAGCGGTTCACGGTGTAGGGGATGCCGGGCATGGCCGAGCCCCAGGCCTGGGAGCAGCCGGTGGCGTTCGCCCAGAAGACGCGGTCGCCGTAGAGCTGCGTGAGGAGTTTCGCGTAAGGAGTCTCGCCGCAGCCGGCACAGGCCGCCGAGAACTCGAGGAGGGGCTG
>JAZLDE010000018.1:0-21105 GCA_045614625.1 Eubacteriales bacterium | reverse complement strand
ATTCTGAAGTCTAAAATAATACCGCCTTCCAAACGGATAAACGCTGCAGCAAAATCATCAACACCAAAAATATCTGCATATTCAGCAGGGTTACCGTGGTCAACGAAATACTGTGGAGTTTTGCCGAAGAAGTCGGACTTGTAACCGGTAACGGTCAGAGGCTTGGGATAGCCGATAGCGTTGAGCACCATATCGAGCGAGTAGCAGCCGATATCAGCCAATGCACCAAGACCTGCGGTCTTGTCCTCGATGAAGGAGGTGCCGAAGGGAGTGGGGATACCGCGACGACGCCCGCCACCGGTCTGAATGTAGTAGATCTGACCCAGCTCACCGGATTCAACGATCTTCTTGATCATCTGCATATTAGCATCAAGTCTGGGCTGGAAGCCGATAGAAAGAACCTTACCGCTCTTCTTTTCAGCCTTCATGACCTCAAGAGCCTCTTCCAGAGTAACGGTAAAGGGCTTCTCCAGCATAACGTTGACGCCCTTTTCCAGCGCGTAGATGGAGGGGATCGCATGCTGGCGGTTGTAAGTACATACGGAAACGGCATCGAGCTGCAGGCTCTCGTCGTCCAGCATTTCCTTGTGGGATGCGTAGTCGGTCTTGACGCCCTCAACGCCGTGCTTTTTGAAGAAGGCCTCTGCCTTGCCGGGGATGAGGTCGCAGCCTGCGACGATCTCTACGTCGGGCATTCTCTTGTAGGAGTCGATGTGCGAGTCGGCGATCCAACCCGTACCGATAATACCGATTCTCAGCTTTCTGTTCGTGTCGATAACGGCCACGTCCTTCTGACCGTTGTTGTAATCGAGATTAGCATCCATTTTTTCAGCCATGATTCATGTCTCCTTTGTTGTTAATTTTTTAATGTGTATAAATTCGTAAAAAACGTCGATCAATAACCGAGTGTACGCAGGTATTCTCTGCTCTTATCAATGCATTGCATCGGAGTCAGCCCCATGCTGGGGTTATCCTGCTCGACGACAACCCAAAGGGCGCCTGCTTCCTCGGAAGCTTTCAGAATCTCAGGGAAATTCTGCAAGCCGCTACCTACAGGACGGAACTCGAAATTGCTCGGCTTCTTGGGAGCTGCCTTTTCGATACCGATCAGCTCGTACATGTCATCGCTTCTCTCACCGTAGAAGTCCTTAAGGTGAACAACGGGAGAGCGTCCGCTGAACTTGCGGATATAGGCCGCAGGCTCCTCGCCGCCAACGTTGACCCAACATGTATCCAGCTCGGTCTGGAGAAGATCAGCAGGAACGGTGTCGTACAGCACCTCAAGCGCGTACTTGCCATCCAGCTTGATAAATTCAAAATCGTGGTTGTGATACAAGAGCTGAATACCAAGCTCCTTGGCAACTTGAGCGATCTTACCGATATTCTCAACGACCTGCGGGAATTGGTCGCTGTCGGGGCGATGCTCGGGCATCAGATAAGGCACAGCAACGTAACGACAACCGATCTCGGCGTACTGAGAAAGCACACCGCGTGCATCAGCCACCATATCGACGTAAGGAACGTGAGCGGAAATCGGAACGAGACCGATCTCTTCACACATCGCTTTGATGTCGGACGGCGTATAGCTGTACAGTCCTGCAAATTCAACGCCGTCGTAGCCCATCTCTTTGATGGCGATCAGCGTGCCCTTAAGGTCCTTTGCCGCATCGTCGCGAACGGAATAAATCTGAACCGCAACAGGTAAAGACATAGCATATCCTCCTTGAATTTATATAAAATTCGAACAATACCTCATGGTACTTTATTATTTTAAGACAAATTCCGCTGTCTTTCAAGTCATTATTGGGTATATTTCGGACATATATTGCTGTGTTTTGTTTACCAGTGTCATTTTATTCAAAATAGAATCCATTTATTTGTGCACAACAAACAAAAGGCAACGAAGAAGACTTGCTTCTCCGTTGCCTTAACATACCATATTTGTATTATTTAACCCTTGGCAAGACCTGCGTAAGCCGCGGCAACGGCCGCCCACAGATCGCGGTTACGGTCATAAATACCGCTCGCCATGGTGCCGTGATTTTGTGGATAGCCGCCAAGGCCTGTTTCCACCGTAATGGTCGGAATGCCGTGAGCGAGGATAGTCCAGTTGCTGTAGGACGGCTCAGTCTGATTATCGTCAATGATGGCATAGCCCGTGACCTTTTGGGCGATCTGGGCAAGACGTTTGTTCTCTATCTCCAACGTGCCCTCTTGGAAGCAGCGCCAGTAGATGATCTCGCCCTGCGAATGGACGCAGACCGAGGCAACGGGATTGGACAGCGATTCGGTCAGGGCGACCAGATAGGCACTTTCCACCTCAGACATAGCGGAAGTACCCTTATAATTCTTGGCCGCGGGGCGTCCGACGATATCGTTGTGCTCGTCCCAAAGCGCATCAAAGTTGCGGTTGATGTCAACACCGCGCGCGTTGCTCTTCCAATACATATTGAGGTAATCGTTGATCACCTTGGTGTTCGTCGAGCCGCAAATGCCGCGAATGATCTCTTGCAGTGCGGGATTGCGGATTGCATCAATTCCCTCCTGAGCCAGCGTAATGCCGTCGGGATTGGTCATGGGAACGATGACGAAGCAGACCTCCTCAAAGAGATCGCGCAGCAAATGTCCCTCATACCTGACCGTATCATAATTTTCCAGATAATACTCCAGCTGACGCATGACAACAAAGCTGTTGACGTACTCGCGCGCGTGCATGCCGGAGGTGATGATGACCTGCTTAGGTGCATTGGGATTGCCCAGCGTCGCCGCGTACAAATCGCGTCCATCGGCTGAAATGCCGTAAGAACGGTAGGACATGGTATTGGGATAGCGCTCGGCAAGCTCTGCCAGATCGCTTTTCATATTAGCATAAGTATAATAGTAGCCCGTCAGCGTGACGATGCTCTGCGGCACGGTCGGCTGGTCTGTGGGGTCATCGATCGGCGGGTCCACGACGGGTGGGTTCTCCACGGGAGGATTCTCCACGGGAGGATCGTCATCCGGCGGATTCTGCTCGGGTGGATTGTCCACGGGGGGCTCGTCCACGGGAGGCTGTTGCTCGGGCAGATTTTGATTATCGTCGGGGGGATTGTCGGGCTGCTCAATGATGGGCGGCTCGTCAGGCGAGAGCCAGGGTAAGCTCTGCAGGATCGAAGGGTTAAAATGAAACACCGCCAGCACGCCTGCCAGCACGACGATCAGGCAAAGCATCGGATAGATATGTTTGGTTGATCTTCCCATGGGGCTCTCCTTTCCGAGAAATGATGCGATACAAACAGTATTGTATCATATATCATTGAAAAAATCAATGGATTTTGTCACATCGGTGAAAAAAATACGCCAAAGAGGCTAATCGTACTACTCGCAATTGACAAAACGGCAGGAGCGTGGTATAATAATTTTATCCGCAAACGTACATAGCGAAAGGAATTTTGCACATGAAATATTTATATCCTCTCAAATTATCCTATATCACCAAATCCCCCTTGTGGGGCGGCCGCCGATTGCTTGACGGCTGGGGCATGTCTGCTGAAGCCGACACGGTGGGCGAGGCTTGGATGCTCAGCGTCCGCGCCAAAGAAATGAGCGTCATTCAGAACGGCGATGCGGCAGGCAAGACCATGCGCGAGTACATAGACGAGTTTGGCCCCCGTGTCATCGGCACCGCGTATGCGGGCGGTGACTTCCCTTTGCTCATCAAGCTGATCGACGCTTGTGACAAGCTTTCCGTCCAGGTTCACCCCAACGACGACTACGCCGCTCGCGTGGAAAACGACCGCGGTAAGACCGAGATGTGGTACATCGTTGAGGCCGACGAGGGCGCGGAGATCATTTACGGTCTGAAGGATGGCATGACGGCTGAGGAATTCCGCGCGGCGGTACGCGAGGGCAAGCTGGCTGACACCATGCACCATTGCCCCGTTCACGCTGGCGAGACCTATTTTATCCCCTCGGGCATGCTGCACGCCATCGGCGCGGGCATTCTGATTGCCGAGATCCAGCAGAACTGCGACCTGACCTACCGCGTCTACGACTACGAGCGCCGCGGCGCGGACGGCTCGCTGCGTGAACTGCACGTGGACAAGGCGCTGGACGTGACCGTTCCTTTTACCGAGGACGAGGTCAACGCCATCCGCTACGAGGGCGGTGCGGCAAGCGAGCAAACGCTGGCTCATTGCCGCTATTTCAAGACAGATAAGCTGTCGCTATCCGCCACCACCGCGCTAACGATCGACGAGCGCTCCTTTGCATTCCTGCTCTGCCTTGACGGCAAGGGCACGATCACCGCAGGCGGCGAGTCCTGCGACGTCTCTCGCGCTGACGGATATTATCTGCCTGCCGGTCTTGGCGAGGTGACGCTGGACGGTAATATGACCGTTCTGGTCGCGCGCATGGGATGAGATGGTAGAATATATCATCCGCCCCATGGTAGAAAGGGATGCTCCGACAGTCATCGATATGATGCGCACGTTCTACGCCTCACCCGCCGTTTTGAGTAACGGATCCAAGGAGATTTTTGAGGCAGACGTTGCCGAGTGTGTCGGTGACTCTCCCTATGCCGAAGGATTTGTTTTTGAAGCCGAAGGGAGCATCATTGGCTACGGAATGTTAGCCAAGAGCTATTCCACCGAATTTGGCCGCCGTTGCATCTGGATCGAGGACTTGTATCTTTTGCCCGACTACCGAGGACTTGGCATCGGCTCTGCGTTTTTCGCCTTTGTGGAAAAGCGGTATCCCGGTTGCCTTCTTCGCCTTGAGGTCGAGGAGGAAAACGAGCGTGCCCGCCACGTGTATGAAAAGAACGGGTTTGACGTTCTTCCTTACATGGAAATGAAAAAGGATTCGTAAGCAAAAACACCACGGAACATTCCGTGGTGTTTTTTGATAGGCCCGCCTGTAAGCCGGGTTCTGTTGAAAACGGTCATCAATCTGTGACTGCCGTCGCCGACAGCCTCCGCGCGATTTTCTCGCGGTGCCACCCGGGGATATGTGTCGGGCCGACGATCCCCATGCGGTGTTGCTTCGGATAGGGTTTACAGCAAATGTATGTTACCATACAAGTGGGTGAGCTCTTACCTCGCCTTTCCATCCTTACCCTTGCGGGCGGTCTATTTCTGTTGCACTTTCCCGGCGGTTACCCGCGACTGACGTTATCAGCTATCCTGCCCTGTGAAGCCCGGACTTTCCTCACCGTACTACCTTTCGGCACCATACGGCGCGACCGTTCAGCAGACCTACCGTGATATTATAGCACGCGATCGTTCGTTTGTCAAGCAACGCGCTGCAAACAAAAACGGAAGTTTTAGCGTTCAATGCTGATTTCGATATCTCCCGTACTCGTGGTGATCTCGCACTTACCGCCCGTGGTCGATTGGGGGTACTCCCTGCGTCCCGTATCGGTCTCGACAAAGAACACCTTATCAGACAGCAGCGTTCCCTCGACGTCGCCCGTGCTGGTCGTGACGAGGATCTCTGCGGCATCACAGCCCTCGAAGCTGACGTCGCCCGTGCTCCGTACGATGGAAAAGCTGCCAGAGGCGATCACACTTATAAGATCGATATCTCCCGTATCACCGTTCGACGTAAGATTTTGGCAAGTCACGCCAGCCAAAACCGCCTCACCCGTGCTGACTTTGATATTGATGTCTGTCGCGCAATTGGTGCGAATAATCATAACCCTACCCGTGGAAACGCCGAGATCGAGCGAGCCTGCGGACACGTCCTGCAAGCCGATATTACCGGTGCTCGCTTTGATCCTGATCTGCCCCGAGGACGAAGCAAAGCAGGTTACGTCGCCCGTAGAAACGGATGCGTCTATGCTTTTAAAATGAAATTCACTTGAAACGTGCACGTCGCCCGTATCCGTTTTGATGGTCAGCGCGGCATACTCCCCTTTGGGCATATAGACCGTGATCTTGGGCGTTTTGAAATTGAAGCCGATATACTCGTACCATTTCCTGGTATCGATCAGTTCAACCGTCAGCGTGCCGTCCTTGATTGCGACCGCATGAGAGATGTTCGTCTGCTCGTAGCAAACGACGCGGCACGCCGTGCCATCGCTTGGAAGGAAAGTAACGTCAGCGGTGTCAGCCAGGACTGATATGTTTTGAAATTCGTCAGTGATTTCGTATTCGCGCGTTTCGTATTTATCCGTTGACAATTTGGCAAAATCCCAGTTTAACATTGTCATGGCACATCCAAACATCATGCCACCCGCAAGGATCAGAGCAGCGGCTATAACCAGCCATACTATCGTTGATTTTTTCATGCCACACCCTCCTTTTTGATGAACAGGCGTTTGATGGTCAAAACCGTCTTACCCGCAAGCATCACGATTCCCCGCGTGGCTGCCTTGCAACCAAAGAACAGTAAGATAGACAGCCCCGCGCAGACGACACCTGCACTGATCAAAGCCAAGCCGGCGGGTACGTTTGCTCCCATCGAAAGAGCCAATCCGCTGGCGATACCGGCAAAGGCACCGCCGACAAGCGAGCCAAACGCCGCCCAAAGCGAAACGATGACGGCCCAGAGTGAAACGTAAAGCGCAAAAGCCACCGTCGGCGCGGCGATCAGCAGCGGAACCCATACGGGCGAGGCGACGCAG
This sequence comes from Eubacteriales bacterium, assembly GCA_045614625.1. Lineage (GTDB taxonomy): Bacteria > Bacillota > Clostridia > Oscillospirales > CAG-272 > SIG644. The sequence goes on along the minus strand of JAZLDE010000018.1, from coordinate 14,501 downwards.
AGCAGGACGATCTCCCATGTTTTAAGGCGTCTTGCCGGTTTTATCTTTTTCTTTGCGATCGCAAGAAGCGGGATATCTGCCACGATCTGCGACGCAACCTCGTCTACAGATCCAATCTGTGCTACAGCCTCTTCTTCCGTGCGACCGTCTTCGATACAGTCATCAATCATCTCGGCATAAAAGTCGAGTCGCTCCTCGACCTCCCTCTCGGGTAAGCCGGACAGCTTGACCCGCAATTGGGTGATAAATTCATGCTTGGTCATTCTCTGCCTCCTCCTTCGTCACAAATTGATAGATCGCCATAACCTCACGCCACTCGGTCTTGAAATCCTCGATGCGGGACAGCCCCGCGTCCGTAATATGATAGTATTTTCTCAACCTTCCCCCATGCTCCGCGGTTCGCACGTTCAGCATGCCTGCCGCCTCCAGCCGCTTGAGGATGGTATATAAGGTCGACTCGGACAATTCGACATACGGCTTTACATCCTTAATGATCTGATACCCGTAGGAGTCCTCGTTTTTGATGGCCGCCAGCACGCAAACGTCAAGCAGCCCGCGCTTCAATTGAATATCCATCACATACTCCTCCTTGCGTAATACATCATATCACGAAGTATAGAGTTTGTCAAGAGGGTATGTGGAAATTTTAGATATATTTGCGCCTTGCAATTTGAAATTCTTCAACAGCTTTACAAAATCAATGCAAAGGTATCAAATTCTAAAATCGGAATATTTTTTGCCATTTCCGGAATTTCCGCAAAAATATTTAAAATTATTTTTTCTCTTTTTGGAATTTTTCTATTGACAAACGATCAAAAAAGGTGTATAATAAGTCCAGAAATAGAAAAGCGGCTTGCCGCTAATATCGAAAGGACCAATTGATTATGAAAAGCACGAAGAAGACAAACGTTCCTGTTGTCGCTATGGTATCCGATAAAGAAGAACGCGCAAAGGCCATCAAGACGGCCATGCAAAAGATCGAGCGCGATTTTGGTGCAGGCACCATCATGAAGCTGGGTGAGAACACCCAGATGGAGGTGCAGGCTATTCCCACCGGTTCTCTGTCCCTCGACCTGGCGCTTGGCATCGGCGGCGTTCCGCGCGGCCGTATCATTGAGATCTACGGTCCCGAATCCTCGGGTAAAACCACCGTTGCGTTGCACATCATCGCCGAGGCTCAGAAGGCAGGCGGTGAGGCCGCGTTCATCGACGCCGAGCACGCACTGGACCCCGTATACGCCAAGGCCCTGGGTGTCAACACCGATTCCCTGCTCGTATCCCAGCCCGACTGCGGTGAGGACGCACTGGAGATCACTGAGGCTCTCGTCCGCACCGGTGCGATCGACGTTGTCGTCGTTGACTCGGTAGCGGCGCTCGTTCCCCGTCAGGAGATCGAGGGTGACATGGGCGCATCGACCGTAGGCGTTCAGGCGCGCCTCATGTCCCAGGCCATGAGAAAGCTCTCTTCGGTCATCTCGCGCACCAACGCCATCGTAATCTTTATCAACCAGTTACGCGAAAAGGTCGGCGTTATTTACGGCAACCCCGAGACCACGCCCGGTGGCCGTGCACTCAAGTTCTTCTCGTCCGTTCGTATCGACGTGCGCAAGGGCGAGCAACTTAAGGAGGGTGGCAACGCCTACGGCAACCATGTCAAGTGCAAAGTCGTCAAGAATAAGGTCGCGCCTCCCTTCCGCGTGGCCGAGTTTGATCTGATCTACGGCAAGGGTATTTCGCACGTGAGCGAGGTTCTGGATTTTGCAGTTGCGCTCGACCTCATTCAGAAGAGCGGCTCGTGGTTCTCCTATCAGGGTGAGCGCCTGGGTCAGGGCCGCGAGAACGCCCGCAAGGCACTGGAAACCAATCCTGCACTTGCCAAGGAGATCGAAGACAAGATCCGCGCCATGAGTGCAGAGACCTCCGAGATGATCACCGAGGCGATGGAGAGTGACATTGAGGGCGACGACGATTTCGACATTCAGATGCTCAAGGACGACGATCTCGGCATCGACGATTGATCGTTGAAAAACGCCTATGATTGAAATTAATAGCAAAGAACAAGTCCTCCGCATGGAGGACTTGTCTTCCCCAAGCGTCTCGGATTCTCCCTTTGTGATAACCGTACGTTATCTGCGCGCTCAAACGACAGGCGAGGCCATTTGTGTCGGCATTGAGTTGACAGATACCTTGCGCAACCTGACCGAGGTACGCCGTTATACCGTTCAGACCGAGCTGCTCAACGCGCTCGGTGTGCGCCGCGGTATCATTTCCCGGGAAAAGCTGGAGGAGATCGAGCAAGCTGCACAACTTTCGGCCGCCTACACCCGTGCGCTGACCATTCTTGCTTACGGTGCTAACTCCGCGCAGGCATTGGCGCTCAAATTGCGCCAGCGTGGATTTGACGCATCGACCGCAGAGAAGGCCGTTGCTCTGCTCTGCACACGAGGATATCTACGCGAGCAAAATGATGCTTGTCGCGAGGCCGAGCGATGTCTCAACAAAGGCTGGGGGCACCGCCGCATAGAACAGTATCTGCGTCAGCGCGGATATAGCAGCCAAGCAACTCAGAACGCGCTGGACGAGTTGGGTGACGTTGACGAGGAAGCACGTTGCGCCAAGATCGCCTGTCGCAAGTCCATCTCCCCACCGCAGGACGTAAAAGAAAAGCAAAAGCTGATCGCCTATCTCATTCGCCAAGGATATGATATGACCACGATTCGTCACGCATTGGACATCGCGTGGGAAGATGAATAACAGACAAGAAACACCCCGCTGACCAAAGTCAGCGGCGTTTGTTTATGCGTTTGTTTCTTCCGTTTTGATGACAGTCAGCGCATCAAATTTACGGATTTCTGCAAGGATTCCCGGAATCAGTTCGGACAGCGGTGCTGTCGTCTGCTCACCCGTCGTCATATTCTTGACGGTAACAGTACCCGCGTTGATCTCGTCCTCGCCGAGGAAGAGCGCAAACGGGATACCCAGCTTATCCGCATAGCCGATCTTCGCCTTGAACTTCTTTTTCTCGGTGTAGATCTGAGTGCGGATGCCCACTTCGCGCAATGCGGCGGCGGTGCGGATAGCGGCTTCGAAATCCTCTGTCATGGGCAGAACCAGCACGTCAGCAGGCGCATCAGCATCACGATTGAGGTAATCCATCTCATTTAGGATATAGAACAGTCGTGTCAGACCAATGGAAATACCAACACCAGGCAGCTGACGGTCAGTGTAGAAGCCAGCGAGGTTATCGTAGCGGCCGCCCGAGCAGACACTACCGATCTCAGGATGCTTATTGAAGGTCGTTTCATAAACGGTACCGGTGTAATAATCCAAACCGCGAGCGATCGACAGATCGATGCGGAAGTTGGTTTCGGGCACACCGAAGGCCACGATAGCGCGGCAAACCGTTTCCAACTCCTCAATACCGGTCAGGAAAAGCTCGTTCTCCCCTGCCATGTCGCGAAGTGCGGCGATGATCTCGGTGTTGCTACCGCGAAGTGCGATAAAATCGGTGATCTTTTTGGCCGCTTCATCCGAAACACCAAAGGTTTCAGTCAACTCGGCACGCACCTTTTCCTCGCCGATCTTTTCGATTTTATCGACGGTGCGCATGATGTTCTCCGCCTGATCCTTCAAGCCAAGCACATCGTAAAAGCCGGACAATATCTTGCGGTTGTTGACACGGATGGTGAAATTCTCAAGGCCCAGGCGCTTGAACAGCGAATAAATGATAGCAGGGATCTCGGCATCGTTCTCGATGCTCAAGCTACCGTCGCCGATGATATCGATATCCGACTGGTAGAACTCACGGAAGCGGCCCTTCTGCGCACGCTCACCGCGATAGACCTTACCGATCTGATAGCGACGGAAAGGAAACGTCAGCTCGCCGGCGTTCTTAGCCACGTACTTAGCCAGCGGCACGGTTAAATCGAAACGCATTGCCAGATCGGTATCGCCCTTGGTAAAGCGATAAACCTGCTTTTCGGTCTCGCCGCCTGCCTTTGCAAACAGGATTTCAGAATATTCCAGCACCGGGGTATCCAAAGGATAGAAGCCATACAAACGGTAGACGTCCTCCAACGCGCGGCGCATTCTTTCAAAGGCCAACTGCTCGCGCGGCAACAGCTCCATGAAGCCCGCCAGCGTACGAGGGGTGACCAGATTATTTTTTGCCATGATAACTCCTTTTCTTCGCAAAAACGCAAAGATGATGATTTATAATGTAATATTATACCACACTTGCCCCGACGTGTCAACCGTCCTCGCAAAAAAGAAAGGTGCCGTCAAGACACCTTTCCTTTTTTTATTTACTTTGCGTAACGCGCTACGATGGCGTGCAGCATGGCAACCACAGCATCCATTCCCTCGGCGGTAATGTGCTCGAAGGGGCCGTGGAAGGCATAGCCGCCCGTTCCAAGGTTGGGACAAGGCAAGCCCATAAAGGACAGTCTTGCGCCGTCCGTACCGCCGCGAATGGGAACCAGCTTGGGCTCAATACCGACGTCTTTGGCCGCAGCCAGTGCATTCTCGATCAGATGGTAACAGGGCTTGATCTTTTCTGCCATGTTGCGGTACTGCTCACGGACGGTCAGCTCGACCGTTCCCTTGCCATACTTGGCATTGATCGCATCTGCCACCTCGTGCAAAACAGCAAGGCGCTTCTCATACTGGTTGGCATCGTGGTCGCGGATGATGTAGGAAAGTGTGCACTTTTCCACGTTGCCTTCCATATCCGTCAGATGATAAAAGCCTTCATAGCCTTCTGTTTTAGCGGGAATCTCGTCCGCGGGCAGAAGATTTTGCAGCTCACAGCCGATCAACGCTGCGTTTTTCATCATATCTTTAGCACTTCCGGGGTGAACGTTGACACCATGAATGATGAACTTAGCGCCTGCGGCGTTAAAGTTTTCAAATTCGATCTCGCCCTCGGCACCGCCGTCTACCGTAAAAGCAAATTGCGCGCCAAAGCGAGCCACGTCAAACGCGTCCGCGCCCTGCCCGATCTCTTCGTCAGGAGTAAAGGCGATGCAGATCTTGCCGTGAGGTCGGTCACTTGCCAGCACTTGCTCGGCAAAGGTCATAATCTCCGCCACGCCTGCCTTATCGTCTGCGCCAAGCAACGTTTTACCGTCCGTTGTGATCAGCGTACGCCCCGCCAGCTGAGGCAAATGCGAAAAATCACGAACACGCAATACGCGGCCACTCTCACCAAGTGCCACATCGCCGCCATCGTAATGCTCGATCACCTGCGGACAAACGGGCGCACCGGCAAAATCGGGAGCGGTATCCATATGGGCAATAAAGCCCATAACTGTTGCATTTTCCATGCCGGGCGTTGCAGGAATGGAGGCATAAACGTAGCACTTATCGTCAACAAATGCGTTATTCAAGCCCAATGCGTGCAATTCCTCGACCAAAGCCTTTGCCAGATTCCATTGCTCCTGGGTCGAAGGTGTCGAACCCGACTCTTCACTGCTCTGCGTTGGGATGACAACATAATTTAAAAGTCTTTCATATGCTCTCATATCTTATCCTTTCAACACGCAAGGGGACATCCCGCAGGACGTCCCCTTGCTTGATTTTAATCAGCGATGTGATTATTCTTCGTAATAGATAGCGAAGTTGTAGCAGCTACCGCCGTGACCGCTTGCGTTGCCGCAGTTACCGATACGGATGTAGAGAACGTCTTCGCCACCGGCAAAGGCACTCGACTCAATTGCAATCGCATGGTGCAAGCTACCGCTCGTGGTACGCTCACCGTGTACCTCAACATAGTCCTGAACCTTCGTCCAGCCTGCAAAATCATACATTTCGCCCTCGGCAAGCGATTCAATCGCAGGATCCGTAGAAACGCGAACGTCATAGTTCTGTGCCAACTCAAGGACGATGATCGCATCCTTGTACTTCTTCAAATCAATCTTCATGACGTACTGTCTTTGCTCGTCCGTGTAGAAGCCCACACCGGTATTCTTGGTCGGGGAGTCAATGATCATGCCCTCGAATACGTCGGGCTCTGCCTTAGTAAAGACGATCTCTTCCTTCTTCATGTTGGAGAACCAGCGAGCGTACTGGGTATATCTGTACTCAGTCGTCAGGAAGCCGGTTTCGGGATCGATCGGAACACTGTCGAAGGGCTTTTCGATCTCGCCGGGATCTTCCAGATCGTAAGCAGGATCGTACTCGCCAACCTCGGGAACGTAACCAACCTCAGCACCGTTGGGGTTAACCATCAGCTTGGGAGCAGTTGCCCACTTGTTAACGCCGATGTACTGCAGCTGGTAACCGTTCTCAGCCCAACCGAAGTTTGCAACGTCATACTTGGGGTTGATAATATCAACCGTACAGAAGGTGAAGCCAACTTGGTTGGATTCAAACTGCGCTTTGGTCAGCTTAAGATCAGCCAGCGGGATCTTGGTTTCCATGATGTACTCATATTCACTACCGCAGTTCTTAACCACGCACTCCCAGTTCATCTGAGTAGCATCTCTTTGGGCATCGTTAAAGAACAAGCCAAGAATGGGCTTGGAGGAGTCCATGGTTGCGCGGTTCCACTGAACACCAACCGTTGCCTTACCGTCAGTCGTGAACCAAAGCAGCGAACCGTCTGCCTTATAAGGTTCCTTGAAGGACATGGTTTGGTAAATAGGAACAAGATCGTAACGGTGCTCTGCGATATACAGATACTCATCGTCAATCGCCAAGCGGAAGGTGGAGTGCATCAGCTCGAAGTCGGGCGTTGCCAGCTCGGGAGCACCAACAATACCTGCACCGTTGCTCTTATCCGTAGCGGTGAAGTCGTTGCATGCGGATTGGCTCAGCTCAATGTAAGAAGCCTGACCGTAGATATCGTCCAGACGACCGTCGATAACAGCCGTACCGTTGGCAATGAAGTTCACGCGCTCAGTCTTTGCGGTAAAGAAACGCTCGCAGTCTTCCCAAGCGTCAACACCGGCATACTTCATTTCGTTGACAGCAGAACCGTCAGCATCGTTTGCACAGAAGGTAACGCCAACCAAAGAATCCTCAAAGTCTTCCTTGGTCAAGCCCAGATCAGCCAGAGCGATCTTTGCTTCCATCACGTAAGACTTGCCGTCTGCAGCAGCTACAACGTTAGCCTCGTAATCCTTAACAGAGGCAGACGCCTTGTCAGTAGCAAACAGTGCAATCACGGGAGAATCAGACTTAGCGGTCGAAGCGTTCCAGTACAGACCGGAAACCTGTACGGTATCCTTAACAAAGTAGATGATTGCGTTATCACCTGCAACGTTATAATCGGCTGCCTTGTTGGGGGTCGCGTCCTTGCGATCCTCAACGATGTAAAGATACTCATTGTCCAGCATGAAGCGGAAGGTGATCTTGGTACCTGCTTCGCTAGATACCGTCAAAGCGGCACCCATGTAGTACTCGATGTTGATCTGACCGTCAATGCGGGGAGATTCAAGGATCAGCTTGTTAACGGTCAGAGCCTCAGCCTTCTCTGCGGCAGCAACAAATGCAGCATACGCAGTCTCAGCATCGGTCAGCATCTTGACGATCTCCTCGGGGATCATCGCCTTTTCCTCGTCCGTCAGCTTGTCGAACTTGGTTCTTGCCTGCTTGATGGGGTTCTTCTTCTTGGTGTAGTTTTCTTTGGTGACCTCTTCGATCTTCTCGATGCGCTCGATAACGTCATCAAGCTTTTCCTGAAGCTCGGGGTCTACACCGGGCTTTTCAAGGTCAGCGCCGCACTTGTCGCACTTGTAGTCCGTGTTGGCATCCTCGTGCGTGCAAGCAGGCTTCTCAAGGGCTGAGCCACAGTTATCACACTTGTAGTCCGTGTTAGCGTCTACGTGAGATTTGCATTCATCCTTGGGATCATCCGGATTTTGAGGGTCGTCGCTGGGTTGGCATGCCACCATAGCGAGCATGGAAAGGACCATGAGCGCAGCCAGCAACAAAGCTAAAAATTTCTTCATAGCGGTTCTCCTTGTGCTATTTTTGGTTATGGAGTCGTGTCCATAAATATGTAGTGTAATTATAGCATGTCATGCTAAAAATGTCAACCGTGGACAGAAAACTTTCCAGCTGTTATCAATCGTTTTGTTACAACTGCACAAATGCAAATCCACGAAATTAGGCAACATTCTTTTGCCTACGACGCACTTTTTCAAGGATCAAAAAAGTAAAAAAGATATTGACAAACAGTGGAAGATATGATATAATATCAAAGTTGAATGTGCTGGTGTGGCTCAATGGCAGAGCAGCTGATTTGTAATCAGCAGGTTGTTGGTTCGACTCCGATCACCAGCTCCATATGGGAGCGTTCCCGAGCGGCCAAAGGGGGCAGACTGTAAATCTGTTGTCACTGACTTCGGTGGTCCGAATCCACCCGCCCCCACCAATAAAAAAGCCACCGCAATCGCGGTGGCTTTTTTATTGGTCGGGCAGATCGGATGAGGTCAGCGAACCGACTTTGTCGGTTTTGGCAAAGCCAAAATGACGGTGTCTAACCGTCAAGACAAACGTCGTGCGCTCGGCGCACTGCGCTGAGCGCGGTGGTCCGAATCCCGGCGACGAACACAATATCATAAAAGTTAACACTTCTGTTCCACCGCCCCAAATATTCCGTTTCGTACCAAAACGGAATATTGGTCTAATATGTAAACCTTCCACACCGTAATCGCGGTGGCTTTTCTTTTATACCGTCTTGAACTCCCCGCAATTTTATGATATAATAAAGTATACCATTCAAAGGAGGCAAGCCATGTCAAATCAAGATCATTGTTCCTACGACATCAAACTAAATCGGTGGATGAACATTCAATCCAAGCCCAACCTGATCCTGCTTATTGTCCTGACCGTGCTATGCCTCTTTTACGTTGCAACCAATGTCTTTACCCAAGAGATTGATCACAAGGGTGTAATCATTTTCTGCTGTGGCTGTGTGATTATTATGGTCGTCAAATTACTGAGCAACCCCAAATGTCTGACGGTGACACCCGAAACAGTCAAATTTCAATATCGCGGTGCTTTGCTGAACCTCTTGACAACGGGGCGCGTCAGGTATAGCTCTAACCAAGAATCAAGATACGAAAAGACCTACACCGTATACAACATCAGAGAGATTATATATTGTCAATCCCCTTTGGAAAAGATGTTCTCGTGCGGTCATATTCGCATTTGCGGCGACGTCGACACGGAACATGAAAAAACCTTTGTCATATACGGTGTAAAGGATTTTCAAAACACGGCCAAGTGGATGAAGGATTACATCAAAACATCCGTGGATTAACAGGAGGTCGAATATGAACCGAATCATCATCATCGGCGGCAACGGCAGCGGAAAGTCCACCTTTGCCAAGCAACTGCATACCATCACAGGTCTTCCCTTGGTGCATCTCGATCGCCTTCTTTGGTATGGCGACTGGCAAACGCGCACACGTGAGGAATTTGACGCACTGCTGCAGGCGGAACTGGAAAAGGAGGCTTGGATCATTGACGGCAATTACAATCGCACCATTCCCAAGCGCCTCTCCTATTGCGACACCGTATTTTATTTTGATTTTTCCACGCTACGCTGTCTTTGGGGCGTGACATGGCGGGTATTGACCAATCTTGGTCGCGTGCGCGACGACATGGGTGGGGACTGCCGTGAACGATTTGATCTCTCCTTTTATAAAAGCATTATCGGCTTCAACAAAACACACAGAATGCGCTATCACGCGCTGTTGGAGGAAGCTGAAAAGAACGGCAAGTCGGTCGTGATCTTCCATAATCGGCAACAGGTTAAGAGATATTTGAATACGTTGAAATAAAGGAAAAGCAAGGCACATCGTGCCTTGCTTTTCCTCTTATTTCGCGTCATACCAGTTGTCTCCAACGGCCATGCTGACATCCAGCGGCACACAGAGAGAGACTGCGTTCTCCATCTCCTCCCGGAGCAGTGCCAGGGCTTCGTCTTTGCAGTTAACATTCGCTTCGATAAGGAGTTCATCGTGTACCTGCAGGATGAGCTTGGCGTCCATACCGCTTTCCTTTAAACGACGATGGACGGCGATCATAGCCAGCTTGATGATATCGGCAGCCGAGCCCTGAATGGGGCTGTTCATGGCCACACGCTGACCAAAGGCCTGCACCATTTTATTGGGGGAGGACAGCTCAGGAATATAGCGGCGGCGCCCCAGCATGGTGGTAACGTAGCCCTGCTCAGCGGCAGTCCGCTTGATGTTTTTGAGATAAGCGTCGATGCTGGGATAGGAGGACAGATAATTATCAATATACTCCTTTGCCTGCTTGCGTGTGATATGCAGGTCCTCAGCCAAGGAGAAATCTCCCATACCGTAAAGAATACCGAAGTTGATCGCCTTGGAACGCTTGCGCATTTCGATTGTGACATTCTCAGGATCCACGCCGAATACCTTGGATGCCGTGGAGGTGTGAATATCATGCCCTTCGCGGAAGGCGCGGCACATATTCTCGTCCTCAGTCAGTGCGGCCATAAGTCTGAGCTCGATTTGAGAATAGTCGGCATCGATCAGCAAATATCCCGGCTTACTGGGAATGAAGAAGCGACGCAGTTCCCTGCCAAGCTCTGTACGGATGGGAATATTCTGCAGGTTCGGTTCAGCCGAGGAAAGACGTCCTGTAGCCGTTCCCGTCTGCTTGAAGGTCGTGTGTACCTGCCCGTTTTCATCCACCACGCGCAAAAGTCCATCGACATAGGTGCTCTTTAGCTTGGTCACCTGACGGTAGTCCAGAATATCTTCGATGATGGGATGATACGGACGCAGCTTTTCCAGAACCTCTGCGTTGGTAGAATAGCCCGTTTTTGTCTTTTTGGGCGCCGGCAGACGCAGACCGTCCTCGCCAAAGAGAATTTCACCAAGCTGCTTGGGCGAGTTAATATTAAACTGCTTGCCCGCATACGTGAATACACGCCCCTCAAGCTCCGAAGCGACAATGTCCAGCTGTGCACCATACGCGGCGATACCGTCGCAATTTAAGCGGAACCCTTCGCGTTCCATGTCAGTTAGGACAGCAGCCAGCGGCATCTCAACATCGTACAGAATATGACTCTGCTCACTTTCCTTCACCCTCGCATCAAGTACAGGATAAAGGCGATAGGAAAGACGTGCCAATGATTCTCCGTCGTGCATGACCTCGCCAAGATAGGAAAGCGAAAGACGAGGAGCGTCAAATGCACCGTCGCCGGCGTTGATCACGTAGCCTGCCAGCATGGTATCAAAATAGCAATTTCTAAAATGGATCCCACGGTCCTCAAAAGCGTGATACAGCGCTTTCGAATCATGGCAGATTACTTTCTCGCATGCAGCAACAAATCGTTCAAAAATGACCTTGTTTTGCCCCAGAACACTATCCCAAGGCAGCAAGGCGTTTGTTTTGCCGTCGAAAAGCTCAATTCCTTTCTCGATCAGAGCCATTCCAAGCGGTGCGTCGGATGCAAAGAGCGTAGCAAGCTGGTCGCAAGAGATCGAACGGATAGATTCGGATGCAGGGGTTGTACTTTCAGCAGAAACAGCAAAATCCGCCTCGGTCAAACCCATGCGCTTGATATAGGCAGAAAATTCAAGTCTGGTGAACAGAGATAGCGCCATTGGACGGTTCAGCCCCTCGGTGCGATAAGATTCCAGCGTTTCGTCCAGCGGTACCTCGCGGCAGATACGGGCCAGCTTTTGAGACATATATGCGCTGTCCTTTCCTGCTTCCAGCTTGGCTTTGACGGAAGGGGTCAGCTTTGCCTCGGGCAACGCTTCGTACACACCATCGAGCGAGCCGTAATCGGCAATCAGCTTGAGTGCAGTCTTCTCTCCAATACCGGGGACGCCGGGAATATGGTCGGACGTATCGCCCATGAGAGCCTTAACGTCAACGAACTGGGAGGGCATAACGCCGTATTTTTCAAAAAAGACTTGTTCTGTATAGTCGATGGTATCGTTATTGGTCGCAAGCAGAATATGAACATGCGGATCGATCAGCTGCAACGCATCGCGGTCACCCGTAACAACGTAGCAATCCATGCCAAGATGCGTTGCTTTTGTGGCGATGGTTCCGAGAATATCGTCGGCCTCATACCCCTCCATTTCCAACACGTGAAAGCCAAGCGCGCGCGCACACTGCTTGGCAAGGTCAAACTGGGCGATCAGCTCCTCGGGGGCGGGACGACGGCCGGCTTTATATTCATCGTACATCTTATGACGGAAGGTCGGGGCTTTTAAGTCGAACGCCATGACCGCCACATCGGGAGATATCGCTTCGAAATGACGGCTGACAATATTGATCAAACCATAGATGGCATTGGTCGGCTGACCGTCGCGAGTTGAAAGCGCGCGGATGCCGTAAAAAGCGCGGTTCAGTATACTGTTTCCGTCAATTACAAGTACTTTTTTCTCATTCATGCTTCATTACCGCTTTCTGACAACACCACGGTTAGGCATTGTCTTTCATTGCTATTAGTATACCATTTTTTCGTTCATCTTGTCAAGCCGTCAACTATAATTTGCAAAGTAAAAGCGGAGATAGATCATCTCCGCCTTTCACATCATATTATTCGTAATCGTCGTCATCGTCCTCGTCGGATACCACGCATTCAAAGTCATCTTTTCCTGCACCGCACAACGGGCAAGTCCAGTCGGACGAAATATCTTCAAAATCCGTTCCCGGCTCAATATCGTTATCTACATCACCCAAGCGAGGATTGTATTCATATCCACACAACTGACAAACATATAAAGTCTTCATAGTATTTCTCCTTAAAATGTAATAGCATAATTATAATACTGCAACCCTTTATGTTTGTCAACTATAACTTTAAGAAAATTTTTCATAATTTTCTTCACAAATTATTTTATGCAATCCGTCACAATTAACAAAAGCCACTCGATATGTCATTGATACCGTTCTACATTCTTTTAAAATTCCATATATTTTTGACAGAATTGGAGCGATTGGAGGAAAACATGCAAAACAAACGGCATTTTTTGTGGCAAGCGTTGCTTTTGACGGGCGTTTCTATGTTGCTTCGCTCCGTCGGCGTCAGCGCGCAGGTAATTATCGCCGCGAAGATAGGCGCGGAGGCGGTTGGCGTTTCCTCTCTCATCAACGGCGTCGGCGGATTTGCCATTACGCTGGCACTTTCGGGAATCCAACTGGGATGCACCAGGCTTGTCTCGGAAGGCTTCGGCAAAAAAGACATGCCTTTCATTCACCGCACGCTTCAATGCGCCATTGCCCATGCTCTCGCGTTCGGCCTTTTTTTCTGCCTGTTATTGCTGATAGGCGCACCCTTGATCGGTCGCTTTTGGCTGCGAGATCTTCGCACCCTACCCTCGCTTCGTATCATGGCCATCACTCTTCCTTTTATTTCGCTTGCCTCTTGCCTCTCGGGTTATTTTGTCGCCGTTCGTCGAGTATATAAAAGCGCCTGCATCCAAGTCTTTGAGGAAACACTTCGTATCGGTTGTACGCTTATCTTGCTTAATCGTATGATTTCGGGCGGATTGGAATCGGCGCTTCTCGCATTGGCGTTAAGTAACGCAATCGCCGATATTTTTTCGGGGTGTGCTTTATATTTGCTGTATCGAAATGACCGTCGACGCCACCTTCCTTCACCATTCACCAGCATCGCGTCACCTTCTTTTCGATCCGTCGGGCGCAAATTACTTGCCATCACCCTGCCTGTGGCTATCGCAGCTTATGCGCGTTCGGGGTTGATCACACTTGAGCATATGCTCATTCCCATCGGTTTGCAACACTTTGGACACAGCCATAGCGCTTCACTCGCCTCTTACGGTACGGTACATAGTATGGCACTTCCCGTTGTGTTGTTCCCGGGCGCTTTGCTTAGTGCGTTTGCAGGTCTTTTGATCCCTGAAATAACAGAGGCTCACGTCAAAGGCGAGCTTACTCGTATAAGGTATATGATGGGGCGTGTATTTTCCTTGACATTGCTTTATGCGATCGGCATTTCGGGGATGATGATCGCCTTTTCGTACGAGCTTGGTACGACCCTATACGACAGCCGCGAAGCAGCTGAATATATTCGCCTTTTGGCCCCTCTGATTCCAGTTATGTATCTCGACAGTGCTACGGACGCTATGTTAAAAGGGCTGGGTGAGCAGGTCTACTCTATGAAGGTCAATATCATTGACGCCTCGATTTCGGTTCTTTCGGTCTGGCTGCTTGTTCCCTCGCTTGGTGTCATGGGATATATTATCACCATTTACGTCACTGAGTTGATCAACGCGGCAATGAGTATCGTGCGTCTGCTCAATATCAGCGAGTTGCGTCCTCAGGTGATTCGCTGGGTCATCGCACCTCTTTTTTCCGTTGTAGCTGCTACCTCCCTCACGCGCCTTCTCTACGCCCTCATTCCCACTTTTCCTACGCCCGTGATACTACTCGTTGCCGTCGCGCTCCTTCTATATGCCTTATTTTCGGTCACACTCGGGGCCGTACGGCGGGAGCAGATATGTTGGCTTGTGAGCTTTTTTATGGGAAAACAATAA
>JAZLDE010000017.1:0-3011 GCA_045614625.1 Eubacteriales bacterium | reverse complement strand
GGAAAACCGCTCGCGGTTTTCCCTTTTCTTTATCGCATCAATCCCGACGTCGCCCCCTCCACCTCGCTGTGCATGCGGCACAGAACCGCCACGTTGAGCAGTGTCATGCAGCCGATGGAAAAGTCGGCCACCGTCCAGACGCTGGCGGGCGCGACGACAGCCCCCACGACGCAAAACAGGCAGTAAACGAACAGGCACAGCTTGCGTATCACGTCGGAGCGTCTTCCCCGCCCACCGACGAGATACACGCAGGCTTCTCCTGCGTAGTGCGACCAGCAAAACACCGTCGCCAGTCCAAAGCAGAGCACGGAAACGCAGAGAAACACGCCCGCCCACGGGCCGAGCAACGCTTCATAGGCACGCAGCGTCATGAGCATAGGGCTATCCCCAAGCGTACTGACTTGCTCCCACGCTAAAAGCACCACCAAGGCAGTCATGGTGCAGAGCAGATGCGTATCGACAAACACCTCCACGATGCCAAGACACCCCTGTCGGGCGGCGTCCTCTGTATCAGCCGTCGCGTGCGCCATGGGTGAGGTACCACACCCTGCTTCATTGGACAACAACCCTCGCATGGTGCCAAAACGCAACGCCCGCGAGAGCAAAAAGCCACCGACGCCCCCCAGCACGCTTCTGCCAACCGAGTTGACCTCGAAGGCAGAGGCGCAAATCTGCGCCAACAAGGCAGGCACCTGCCCGATGCGCGAGAAGATGGCAACGAGCGAAACGGTGACGAAGCCGACGGTCATCAGCGGCACCAGTTTTTCCGTTGCCCCCGAAATTGCTTTAGCACCGCCCAGCCCGACAGCAAACACGGCAAGGGCAATCAACAATCCCGTCAACCAGGTAGGAACGTTCCACATCCCTTGCCAAGCGCTTGACATGGCGTTCACCTGCACCACACACCCCATGCTGAAGGCATCAACCAAGCACAGCGCGGCAAAGGCGAAGGCAATTCCCTTGCCCATCCACGCAAGACGCCCGCCAAACGCGTCGCGCATATAGTACATCGCGCCGCCTCGCACACCGCCTGCATCCATTCGGCGGTGGCGCAAGGCGAGCACGGTTTCCGCATATTTAAGTAACATCGCCAGCGTGGCGCTCACCCACATCCAAAAGATCGCCCCCGCCCCGCCTGCGGCGATGGCAGCCGACACGCCAACGAGGTTTCCAACACCAAGCACCCCCGCCAGTGCCATGGACAGCGCCCGCCCGGGCGATATACCGCCCGCACGGCTCTTCGCCACGACCGTCCGCAAGACACGCAAGGGATGCAAAAACGGAAACGCCCGCAGGCGGACCATAAAAAACAGCCCCGCTAACATCAGGCAAAGCGGTACGGCGACACCAAGCAAGTAAGTATTACAAAACTCGAGCAATTTCATACGCATCCTCCAAAGCAAATGTATACAAAGTGTTAAATTCGTACCTAAAGGTCTTGATTTTTCCTGAAAATGGTATATAATATACCGTGAGGTTTTTTGCGCGCTTTCGAGCTGACGTAAAAATCAAACGAAATGATCCGCTCCCGGAACCTTTCTTTCGGGCGCGCACAACTATGATAGGAGGGTTATTAAAATGACGATCAAGCCACTCGCAGACAGAGTAGTAGTAAAGGCTGTAGAGGCTGAGGAAAAGACCAAGACGGGCATCATTCTGACCGCAGCTGCACAGGAAAAGCCCCAGATCGCTGAAGTCGTAGCCGTCGGTCCCGGCGGTATGGTCGACGGACACGAGGTCGAGATGGTCGTGACGGTCGGTATGAAGGTCATCACGAGCAAGTACTCGGGCACCGAGGTCAAGGCAGACGGCGTGGAATACAACATCGTCCGTCAGAGCGACATTCTCGCCATCGTAGAATAAGTCGCAAGCAATACACTATATGAGTAAAGGAGTTTAATTATTATGGCAAAGGATATTCTTTACGGTATCGAAGCACGCTCGGCTTTGATGCGCGGCGTCGATAAGCTGGCAGATACGGTCAAGATCACGCTCGGTCCCAAGGGCCGCAACGTCGTGCTTGACAAGAAGTTCGGCTCTCCCCTCGTAACCAACGACGGTGTTACCATCGCCAAGGACATCGAGCTGGAGGATGCAGCCGAGAACATGGGCGCACAGCTGGTCAAGGAGGTTGCTACCAAGACCAACGACGCAGCCGGTGACGGTACCACCACCGCAACGCTGCTCGCGCAGGCTCTCGTCCGCGAGGGTATGAAGAACGTAACCGCAGGCGCCAACCCCATGGTGCTTCGCAAGGGCATCAAGAAGGCAGTTGACCGCGCAGTTGAGTGCTTGATTGCCAATTCCAAGCCCGTCAGCGGCAAGGAAGATATTGCCCGCGTCGGTACCATTTCCGCCGGCGACGAGGTCATCGGCGAGCTGATCGCAGACGCAATGGAAAAGGTCACCGCTGACGGTGTTATCACCGTCGAGGAGTCCAAGAGCGCCGACACCTATTCCGAGGTCGTCGAGGGTATGCAGTTTGACCGCGGTTATCTGTCCCCCTACATGGCAACCGATACCGACAAGATGGAGGCCGTTCTTGACGATGCTCTCATCCTGATCACCGATAAGAAGCTGTCCAACATTCAGGACATTCTCCCCCTGCTCGAGCAGATCGTTCAGGCAGGCAAGAAGCTGCTCATCATCGCCGAGGACGTCGAGGGCGAGGCTCTGACGACTCTGGTTCTCAACAAGCTGCGCGGCACCTTCGTCTGCGTTGCCGTCAAGGCGCCCGGCTTTGGCGACCGCCGCAAGGAAATGCTGCGTGACATCGCCATTTTGACGGGCGGTGAGGTCATCTCCTCCGAGTTGGGTCTGGAGCTTAAGGATACCACGCTGGGTCAGCTGGGTATGGCTCGCCAGGTCAAGGTCAACAAGGAAAACACCATCATCGTCGGTGGCGCAGGCGAAACAGACGAAATCAAGGCCCGCATCGCCCAGATCAAGTCTTCCATTGAGACCACCACCTCCGATTTCGATCGCGAAAAGCTGCAGGAGCGTCTGGCTAA
>JAZLDE010000016.1:0-17393 GCA_045614625.1 Eubacteriales bacterium | reverse complement strand
AGCGTGATACCGCCGCCTGCCAGGAACTGGAAGATACCAAAGATATCGAAGTAACGGAAGGTCATGAACATGGACAGCTGCAACGTGCGGTGAGGAATGATCATCGTCAGCATGACCAGCAGGAACAAGAGTTTGTTTCCTCTGAAACGGAATTTTGCAAAACCGTAACCGATCAAGCTACAGATGAACATCTGGATCAGTGCGCAGGACAACGACAGCGTAAAGGTGTTCACAAACGATTTCCAATATCCAAGCTCTTCAAAAACAGCCTCATAGGTGTCGAGCGTGAAGTGCTTGGGGATCAGACGAACCGTTTTATCGATAAAGTCTTCCGGTGCCATGAACGAGCTGACGATCTTGGTCAGGAAAGGAAACAGGACAACGTAAGCAATACCGATCAGCAGAACCAAACGGAAAATGTACCAAACGACGTTTTTCAGGAAGTAAACGGAAAGGAATTTTGCCTTCAATCTCTCAATGAGAGGGGTTCTTTCAAAGTCTACGCGAATCTTATTTTTGCTTTCGCGCATGACTTTAGGTTGAGTATCTTGAGCATTCATATCATTATCCTCCTTTCCTTACATATCTCTCTTCTGGTAGAAGACGAACGCCGAGCAGATCGCGCCGATAACACCAACGATCAAAATAATGATCAAGAAGTAGATCCATGCCATGGCCGAGCTGACCGTCTGACCGTTTGATTCGGTGTAAACTTCCGATACGTACCGCATAACGAGGTTCGAGTCCGTCGTAAACGAGTCGATAACCGTGTACACAGCATTTACCAGAATCATAGGGCTGATCATAGGAAGCGTGATCTTCCAGAAGGTTTCCCACGAGGTCGCACCGTCGATACGGCAGGACTCGTAGATGGCGGGCGAAATGGACTGCAGTGCTGCCAGGAAGATCAGCATCTGTACGCCCGAGCGGTTAACGATATTGAAAATATCGTTAACCATCGTAACAACGTAAGTGGTCAGTTTTGTACCGACCTTCATGCCGGCAAACAGTCTTTGGACATCCAACGCCGTAACAATCTCATTAGCTGCATTGGAACCCGAACCGTCGTCGATACCGTTGCTCATTTGATCGTTCAGAATATTCTGAGCGTCGATGCTCTCCATAATACCGGTCGAAAGAACGACGGGAATGAAGAAGATCGCACGGAATGCGGCACGGCCAACCATCTTCTGGTTCAGAAGCACTGCCATAAACAGCGAGAAAATCAAAATTGCGGGAATGTCGAACAACATTTTCAGAAGGCCGGCGCCCAACGTTTTGATGAAGGTCTCGGCGTACTCAGCACCAAGCAGTGCTTCTTTATAGTTGTCCCAGCCGACCCACTGGGGGTCATAGCCACCGCCGGGCAGGTACTTCAGCTCGGTAAAGCTGAGCTTGATCGAGTCGAATACCATGGGAAGATACACCAGCACAAAGCCAATGATAAAGGGCAGAACGAAGATCCAGCCTGCACGTGCCTTACGGCGATCGAGAGATGCGATCTTTCTTTTCTTCGGTCCCGCGCTTTTGGCGCTGAGCGTCTGATTCAATTTAAAATTGTTTGTCATTTATTGCACCTCCCTTTCCTCAATGCAGAACGACAACGTACTCGTTTGCGGGAATGGTATAGATCTTGATCTCACCATTCACTTCGTATCTAACGGTAACCGCAAAGTTGTTGTAGTTCAGAATGAACGTTTTGTAAGCTGCCGTATCGACGCCGTCCTTACCACCGTAAGTAACAGCAACGATATTGCCATTGTCGCTCAGATAGATCGAATCAACATCTTCCTCGTTCGTATCTTCTTCCTCTTCCTTTTCAGGAAGGATCAGACGGTCCTCGATATCCTTTTCGGTGAGGTGATTGCTGATGCTGGAGTAGATCTTGGTCGACTTAGCGCTGCAATCATCCACGATTCTCTTGATTTCAGCAAGATACGTTTCTGCGTTTTCAGCGCAAGCACGTGCGTCATCGATCAGCTCCTGAGCTGCACCTGCCTCAGTCAACAGAACGATTGCCTTCTGAGCGCTTTCGAGCTGAGCCGCAACCTCTTCGTACAGAGCCTGTGCATCAATGTAAATCTGAACACCGTCTGCTGCCGTTCTTGCGAGAACGCCCTTAGAGTTGTTGTAATTTCTCAGGTTCAGCTTCAGCGTAGCTTCAGGGGTATTGGGGTTGAGCAGCGAGTTTTCGTAGATCTTCTTTTTGTTGTCACAATCGCGGATACGGTTGTTCAACGTCTGAACGGTCTTGGCCAGCTCTGCCGAACTCTCGGTCAGGGTCTCCAGTGCATCCTCCATCGCCTTGACCGCACTCTTAGCAGCAGCTCTTGCTGCGGCGATCTCTGCGATGTGATCCAGCCAGGTCATTTCGTCGAATGCCTTTTCGTACTCATCATTTGCGATCATCTCATCGCGAACAGCCGCCTCGATCTCCGAAATATCCAGAACACGGGTTCCCGAGATAAACTGGTGATCGATGATCAGGCTGGTCTGAACGTCGCTCATGACGGAATTCAGCTCGTTATAATACTTAATAACGTCTTCCTTCCAGATGCTGTAGTTAACGGAATAGTACTGCGACAGATCGCTGAATCCCTTGAGATAGTTGGTGTTGCGATAAGACATGATGAAATACAGCGAAGCGCCGTTTTCAATTGCCTTCAACATTGCATAGTTGGTATCACCCTCCATGTTGATGGGCGAGCCGGCAAACTGAACGTAGCCGTGCAGAACCATACCGATGAAAGGAACCGCGTTACTCGACTTCATGAAGCGAGAGGAATCAAGTGCTACATTGAGCAGGTGATCTGCATACTGATACGTATATGCGTTACCGCCATCCGTCATCAGGCCTGCCATTCCCTCCTTGGTGGAGAGCGCATTCAAAGCCTCCTTGATGAAGGCCTTGTTGTCCTCACGGTTGTAAGGCTCGTCTTCATCAAAGTCGGTATTCAAGTCGGTACCCATCGTAGAGGACGAAATACCGAGCGCACCGTAATCCAGGTATTCCTCGTATGCGACCAGCAGCTTGTTGTAGAAGCGATCGATATACGCGGGAGAAAGTGCGAGGTTGTAGTAGGAGATCCAGGTCTGGTAGGTTGCCG
The DNA here is from genome assembly GCA_045614625.1 of Eubacteriales bacterium. Classification (GTDB taxonomy): domain Bacteria; phylum Bacillota; class Clostridia; order Oscillospirales; family CAG-272; genus SIG644. Next base: position 14,286 of record JAZLDE010000016.1, on the reverse strand, counting down.
AATACTCCTTCTGAGATGCATAACGGTTATCGATGGTGCGGATAACGTCACGCTTGAATCTCAAACCGTCAAACATAGACGTGTTCAGAACGTACAGCAACTCGAACTCGGGATAGAGAGTCAAATTGCCCTCACCCTCGTTGATCTTCTGTGCCTTTTCAAGCAGAGCGATCATACCGTCCTTACCGCCAACTGCCTTTTCCCACTTGATCTTAGTGGGAACGACAGCATACATACCGCCGTTGGCAAAGCCGGTCAAACGGAAGTTGATATTGTTGACGCCTTCCGAGGAAAGCTCATCGTACATCGTTGCAACGTCCTCAAAGGTCGTCAAGGGCTTATCTACCGTTACGGGGAACGACATAATCTGCTCCGTGACCTCGATCATACCAAAAGCTTCGATGTAAAGAGGAATATCCTTCTTCAGGTCCTCTTTCGTCAGACGAGTCAGAATCTCCTGCGTCGTCAGATAGTTGGAATAAGCCTTAGCCATGCCGGTATAGCTTGCTTCGTAATAGTTGCCGCTTTCGGTATAGCCGGTTTCCGTTGCCATGGTCTCATCGCTGAGCATGACGTAACGGATCTTGAGGTTACCGGTGTACTTACGGTCAGAAACAATGGTCTGCGTCTGAGAACCGGAAACCGAGAGAGCGTCAAGCTCGTAGGAGTCCTTAGGACGAGGGTTGAACGACGTCTTAATGGTGTGGTACTCACTCTGGGAGCCTGCGTGATAGGTAGTCAATTTACAGAGGGATTCACCTTCCTCGATCACAGCAAAGAAGCCATTGCCCTGTGTTACGAATTCGATTTCGCCATACGAGCTGAATTCGTTCTTCTTCAGCTGCTCTTCCAGCATCTTAGTCAGCTTGGCAATATCCTTTTCCTCATCAGTCAACGTGATATCCTCATCAATATCCTTATCCACGGTCGTACGCAGAACCGCCAGCGCGATCTGGTTGACCGTTTCCTTGGGTACTTCCTCCCCCGTTTCCTCATCTACAACCATCTGCGTCGTGGTGTAGGTGTAGAAGCCATCGTTGGACTGAATGCCAAAGACAGGCATACGAAGTGCCTTCTGATACTTACCCGTGATGCTGTGGTACGCAAAGTCGTTACCATAGATCATACGGGTGAAGGAGGTGGGTGCCTTTTGACCGTTCAGTTCCTCGAAGCGGAACAGGGCACCCGAACCGTCGGGATAGAAGGTATAGCCGGTATTGTAACCGTTACCGGCGCCCATGTAAGGAAGAATTTCGATATTTTCAATGGTATAGAGCGTGGTGTTGTAGCGAAGACCGTTGGTAGGCTGACGAACGGTAAAGCCGTCCTCGTTGAGGGTATACTCAAGTGCCAGCTTAAATACGGGCGACAGCTCGTTCTGTGCCTCGTAACCGGTTTCTTCGTGGTCTGCGTCCATCATATCAAACGTATACTCGGTATAACCCTTGATCAACTCCTCAAGGAAGTTGATATCAACGGTAGATGCCGTCGTATCCAGGTTGTAGAAGACGTTTTTCCAGCTACCGTCGGAGTTCTTCTCACCCAGCTTGGGGTAACGCTTGATCATGGACTGCAAGGTCTTATTGGACTGTGCTTCATTGGGGTCCTGTCTTTCATAGAAGGAAACGAAGCGGTCGAAGTTATGCTCACCGCCGATTGCCTCCTCCAGAGGAGCAACCAGGTTTTCCTTGTAGCTCTTCTCTGTCAGCAGACGAGGAACCAGCTTTCTGGTTGCCTCATTACCGATGATATACTCAACGCGGACACCGCCCTTGATGCGCTTGACCTGAATCTGCTTATTCAGTGCGGCATCCGTGTAGGAGTAAAGATCGGCGTTCTGCCCGGTCGTATTGTCCGAATACTTAATGTAAATCTGCGAGAGAATCTCGCGCTTGATCTTCTCCGAAGCCTTAGAGCTTGCAACCTCGTAAGGGTTGGAGAACTGAACCTGGCCCGTTTTCTTGTTCTTGACGCCGAACGCACCGGTGTACTCGTTGAAGTACATGATAAAATTATCATTTTCCAGGTAGGGCACCATCCAAGCAAGAGCCTCTTCAGGATTTTTGAAAACTTCCTTTGTGTAGTTGATGGTTTCTGCAGTCTTTTCTGCAGGCTCCGTGTTCTCTTCATCCTTGTCCGCAGCGCTGACACCAAAGATGGAAAATACCGTGAAGGAACCCAGCAGCATCAACACAGCCAGGAGAGTCGATATCGATTTAATAAATAATTTCATTGATTCTTTTCTCCTTTCTGTTTTATGCTCGATACTGAAGCTCTGTCACGATGTTGGTGATCAGGCCGACGATCTTACCTACCAGCGTGGTAAACAGCACCGCCACGAACATGATAATCGCCATACCGACGATCGTACCAAGGAAGGTGATGATGTTTCTACCCATGGAGTAGTCGTGAGTAACCATGGTAGCAAAGAAGACCATGATACCCATCCAAACGAAGGCCAGCGTGGAAACCAGCTGAATAATACCGGCTTCACTCGTGGTAACGAAGTTAGACAGGAACGTTGCGGGAATTACCAGCATAGGAATAGGCAGCAAGCAGTAGGAAACGGCGATGAAGATGTCCTTAAAGCTACCTTCACCTTCAAACAGCGTCGTCAGACACCAGTTTGCGATGACAAACAGCAGCATAGGAACCAGAACGCCGAGTGCCTGAGCCCAAATCGTGGAATAATGTCCCTCCGGGTTCAGAACGTAACCCTGACCGATTGCCTGATAGAAGAACGCAATGACGGTCAATGCTACGAACACCAGAGCCGCGCGAAGCGAACCGCGCTTTTCGTGCTTGAGGTCCCAGAATCCATCAAAGGGATGGAAAATGGTGTAGAAGCCGTACATCAGCTCCTGCCAGAATGTCTTTCTCTCGCGTCCGTCCGTAGCAGCCTTCTTGTTAACCTTCTTTGCATAGCCAAAGAACTTGATAACAGCCACAAGCGCGACTACGATAATGAGGACGAGCAAGAGGAAATAATCAGACATCCACTCCTTACGCACCTCGCGATAGGAGTTGGACCAGTTGGCCGTATCGTAAGCGGTTTCATAATACTCGAGCGAAGCCTCGTATTCACCGCTGCGGTACAGCGCGTTACCGATACCAACGTATGCAGCATCGAAGTTGGAGTTATGCTGAAGAACGCTTCTCCAGCACTGGATTGCGTACGTATAGTCCAGCGAGTTTTCTGCGGCAATTGCTTCCAGCAGAAGGTCACCGTACTCGGTACGCTCATAGACGATCATGCAGCTGTTGGACTTATCCAAAACCAGCATGGTATCGCCCTGGTAGGCAATTGCCTCGATATTGGCAACGGCACCCAACATGGTACCCTTATCACCAAACGCAAACAGCAAGTTACCGTTGAAATCGTAGGTGTAGATCTTACTTCTCTTTTCGTCGATAATGGACCAGGTCTGCTCGGGACCGCAAGCAACGTCAATGATCTTGGAGACGCCGTTGCTCATCGTATCCTTGTTGTAGTTGCCAAAGATATCGACCTCGCCAACGGGAGGATAGAAACCGTTACGACGCATGATCTCATTACCTGCCGTGTTAAGCATCTTAACAGGCATGTAGTCACCCGCCTTGTTGCCCTTCTTGATCTGAGCCTGTGCGGTATTCGGATCAATCGAGGAGGTAGTTACGTAAATATAACCGCTACCGGAGCCAACGCTGGGCGTGTAGGTAATGTTATTGAACTCGGTCGAAACGTTGCTTTGGGAGGCAGCTTTCTGTGCATCGTTACGAATACGACGCCAGATGATCTGCCATGCAGAAACGGTAACTGCCTGTGCACCAACGAAATTCTGGAACACGTACTCACCCGTTTCAGGGCTCTTCGCCATTACGATGATACCCTGATACGTCGTCGAAGAAACGATGTAAAGTCTGCCGAAATCGTCGACTGCAATTGCAGAGGGACGGTAAACGCTGTCATCACCGAACAGAGCACTCTTAGGCTCTGCGATTTCGAAGGAAAAGTTACCTTCTCTGTCGAATACGACAATACGCTTATTGTCATAATCGCATACCCAGATGTGATCCTCGGTTACGAACAAGCCCTGAGGATTGGAAAGGCGGTCATCAATACCCTGCGAGTTAACGAAGGTGCTGATGTACTTGGGGTCACGGTAATAGCGGTTAAGCATGATAATACGGTTGTTACCGGCATCCGCGATATACACGTTTTGCTGGTCATCCGTCACCAGGTCAGCGGGGTTGTTGAGTCCCAACGCATCCAGGCCCATATCAGCCGCGCCCAGCGACTGATATGCGGAATACGCATCGGGAGAATACAACGGTGTACCACCGATCGAATACGTGTACGTCTGATAAGCAGACGACGCGCTGACGGGAATGGCAAGCACGGTGATCAAAACAAGGAGCAGTGCCAGAATCGATGTAATTCTCTTCATATTCATAATATATGGTACCCTCCTTCTTTTAGTCTTTCATACCACTGGAACCCATGGTTTCAATGATATTGGACTGAGATACAACGAATACGATGATCGGGACTGCCATCATAAGCACCATTGCAGCGGCCGATGCACCGGCACGCTTGATACCGCCTGCCGTAATCTGACCGATCGCGTAGTTGAACGATTTCCACTGCTCGGAATAAATATAAATGGAAGAACCCGAGTTCCAAAGGCCTTGGAAGCAATAGATGATCAGGGTCAGCCATGCAGGCTTAACCATGGGCATTGCGATGGTCCACCAAATGTGGATCTCGCGTGCACCGTCCAGACGGGCACTTTCCAGTACCGTGTCGTGAACGTTGGTGTCCATGAACTGCTTCATCAAGTAAAGACCCAGCGTCGAAGCCCATGCGGGAACGATAACGGCCCACAGAGTATCGATCATATGGAATGCAGACATGATCATGAAGGAACAAACGGCGGTGATGGTCGAGTGGAACATCAGCGAGGTCTGAACCGTCTTAAACATGACCTGAGCGCCGGGGAATCTGATCTTTGCCAGTGCATATGCACAAAGAGACGCGAGGAAGAGGTGTCCGAACGTACCGCCAACCGAAATCATAATCGTATTAAAGATGTAGCGGGAGAACGGAACCCACGAAGTGTTCATCAGCATGAACAGGTCGCGGAAGTTGTTAGGCGTGGGGTTTTTCGCGAAGAATCTCGGAGGATACATCCAAAGTTCGTCCAGAGGCTTGAGCGACTGCGAGACCGCATAAACCATGGGAAGGAACATGAACACGCCGAGAATAACAAGCAGGATGGTAATACCTGCATCGCCTCCGGCAGAACGCGAGAGAACGACCTTATGCTTTCTTGTTCTTAATTTTGCCATGTTATGTACCTACCTTTGACAATGCTCTCTTGACCACCATGTTCGCTCCGATCATGATCGCGAACAAGACAACGGCAATGGCCGACGCGTAACCCATTTCGTAACGCGAACCGGCGAAGTCGTTTAAGTGGTGCATGATGGTGTGTGCTGCGTAGTCTGTAGACGGGAAGCCGCAAAGTGCGTCAACGATACCACCGAAACCGAAGGCACCGGTGATTGCCATGATAGCACCGAACATCAGCTGCGGCTTCATGGAAGGCAGCGTGATGTACCAAAGCTCCTGCCAACGGTTCTTAACACCGTCAACAGCGCCTGCCTCGTACATCGAACGGTCGATACCCTGCAAACCTGCGATAAAGGACAGGAAGGAGGTACCAAGCGACGTCCAAAGGGCAACGATGATACAAAGCGGCATGATGTACTTAACGTCTCTGAACCAGTTGATGGGGTCGGTGATCATACCGAGCTCCATCAGCCATGCGTTTGCCCAGCTGTATTCATCCGAGCCGAAGAAGGCACCCCAGATGGTAAACACCTGACCGGAGATAGAGGGCGCATAGAAGACCAGAGTAACGATTGCACGAATGCGGGGGGAAAGCTCATTGATAAACCATGCGACAAGGAAGGACATCAGGTAAGAAACAGGTCCTACGATAGCCGCAAAGATCAACGTGTTTTTGCAGGCGATGAGGAAGATATCGTCATCGAAGAACAAGGTAATGTAGTTCTCGAAGAAGAGGAATTCCGTGCCCGCGATATCGATCATGTTAAAGTTGGTAAAGCTGATAAAGGCCGACAGAACGACGGGAAGGACGGTAAAGATGGTGAACAGGATCATGTAAGGTGCAATCATCAAATAAGCGACCTTATTCTTCTTCATCTCTTTCCAGATCCATTGACGACGTGTAATTGTCGTGCGCGATACAGCTTTTAATTCTTCAGTTTTCTGTGACATATTTGCTCTCTCCTTTTCTGAATCAATTAAAGTGTATCGTGCATCAATACGAAGCCAGAGCATCAGCCGCATTGGCAAGACACTCAGCTGCGAAGTAGATCAGCTGGTTTTCGTTCAAGCTGTCGATCTTATAGCCGCCGAATTCCTTATCCTGATCCTGCTTGAATACCGTAACGGTGTAGCTTGCGGGATCGGCGGAAGCCAGCATTTCCTTCAGAATATTGGAATACTCTTTCAGGACGACCATGTTTTCGTCTGCAACAGCGTGCTCGACGTTGGTCAAGATGGCCTGGAAGCGAGCGTTGTCGATCTCGGCAAGCACTTCAAGTGCTTCAACTGCCTGAGCGCCGCGCTTATCTGCCAGCGTCTGACCAATGTTCAACGTCTCAAGATGGAACTCTTGACGCTTACGGGTAATTTCCTTATTAATAGTATTAATGTAGCTGAGCAGCTCAGTTACGGGGTCAGCACCGTTGTTATACGCATCCAGGAATGCGAAGTTGGTATAACGGTCGATGTAGTAAGCACCGGGATAGTTAGGTACGGATGCCAGGTTGGAGAACTGCTTGCTAACCTCAACGTACTCCTCAGTCGTCCAAGGCATGGAAGCCAGTGCTTCTCTGTTTGCCGTGTTGTGCTTAGCGGAGTCACCCATGATAGCAACCATTTCATTTGCGTACTGCGTCTGGCAGGATGCACCGGTGTACCACTTGAGGTATTCCCACGCCTCATCCTCGCGATCGGTACCACCGATCATAACGTCTGCGTTAACGCCCGAAATGGAGCAGTTATTGATCTTGCCGTTTTCATCGACAATGCCGGGCAGCGGAACGAACTTCCACAAGCCGTCGATTTCGGTTGCGAAGACCTTGAGCTGGTTGTAAAGACCGGTGTAGTCTGCGATCAGAACGGGCATCTCACCGGTTCTGAAACGGTTTGCAGCATCATACTGATAGGGGAAGCCTTCCTCGGTGAAGAGGTTACACATGGTGTTGAAGGCATACAGACCCTCCTCGGAGTCGAGGTTGATTCTCATACCGCCATCAGCGAACAGCTCGCCGCCGCTCTGGTAGAGGAACATCTTGTAGTCAGTCGTCAGACCGATCTCCATGTTCTCTGCCTGCAGAACACCCTGCAGTGCGTAAATATCATCCCACGTCTTGGGGATTTCCTGGCCGAGGTCAGCCAGAATGTCGATACGAACGAACAGCATCGGGAAGCCCTGCTGCTCAGGCAGACCATAGTAGTGGAGGTCGCCATCGTTGTTTGCAATACCAAGAACCAGCATTGCGGATTCGGTAAAGTTAGAAGTAACCTCTTCGAAGTCCTCGCGTTTGTTGCCCTGCGAGTCAACGTCCAGCGTAGCCAGTGCGCCACGAATTGCGTAGTTGATAACTTCACCATGGCCGATACCCAGATATACGTCAGGGCCCATACCGGCAAGGATGGAGGGCAGCAGCGTACCGCCCGTGATCAACTTAAGGTCAACAGCGATACCGGATTCGGGAGTAAACTCGTTGGTAACCAGGTTACGGATGACCTGAGACTGGTCACGACCGTATGCAACCCAAACCTCCAGCGAGTCGCCTTCGACCTCAGTCATAGCACCCATGGCGTTGTAGTCACGGCGGAAGGACTGAATGAAGGACTTGATCTCATGCCACAACTTAGCGAAGAAGCCGGGCTCAGCCTCGGGAAGCTCGCCATCGGGGCTCTGAATAACAATGTAGTCTAACTGAAGCGGCTGCTTCTTGGCCTCGGTCAGGAAGGTACCGACAGAACCGATGTAAGACTTCAGCGTGTTCAGGTTTCTTGCGATCTCATCTTCATCTTCCATACGTTCGAGCAGCGTGTGAACCTTATCCAACGTTGCAACGGTGGAGGATGCCGTACCTGCGATTGCCTTCAGTTCAGCGGAGATAACGCCGAGGCGCTCGCGCTGTACGATCATATCGGCCAGCGTGGTCGGCATGATACGCTTGAAGTTATAGTCGCGGTAGTCATCGGGCTTGGTACCCGTCAGACGAATGATCTGCAGATAGTCCTCGTTGATGTGGTTCAGGACGTCCTCAATTTCGCTGACGACCTCGGACATCGTACCGAGCGTAACCTCAAGCTTGATCGTGTAGGTAACGCCCTCGACGAAGTAAAACTCAAATGCGTCTACCGAGCCGTCGGTCATACTGGTGGACTGCCAGTAACTCGAATAATTGAAGCGCGTCTGTGCAGCTTCCTGGAAGGGATAGCCGCTGTAGTAACCGTCGTCGGTCGGATTCAATCCATCGCTGTACAAGCTGAGCGAACGGCTGACGAACAGACCGTCCAACACATTCTGTCTAAACCGCATATCGATGGTATAAAGGCCGGTAGAATCCACCTGGAAGGTGTAGGACAAGGCCTGACCGGGCGTCTGCCACTTCTCACCGCCGATAACGTTCAGCATCACGCGAGAAGTGTCAGAAGGAGAAGTCGCGGCGGACGCGCGATCCTCTACGGGATAAACGGTATTGGTGGAGAATTCAGAGGGTGCCTCTGCTTCCATCTTGATAAAGGACGTACCCTTGGGAGCGTTGGCGTACTTTGCCTGATACTCCGCATAGGTGGGGATCTTCTCCTGAGGCATCAGGATGATCTGAGCGATCGCCATGGGCTCGTTCATGCCCTTGAGCGAAATGGAGATCTCGCCGTCCTCGCCGGGAGACAGCGCATACTTAAAGCTCTCCGAGTAGAAGCCCTGGCTGTCTCTAAAGTCGTAGACACTCCACTTGGGCGTCTGCTCTGCCGTAGGACGAAGCTCGTTGGCATCCTTGTCATTGACAAAGAAGCGTGCTCCGAGCTCATCAAGCAAAAAGCTCGAGGTTGCCTCGGTCCAAGCCTTGGGCATCTTGAAGATCAGATGCGTACCGTCATCGCGCTCCTCACGCGTAACGTCCAAGCCCATCTCCTTGGCACGGCTTTCGTATGCATCGGGATCCTTCTTGTTGGGAACCTTGAAATCAAAGTCCTTGTACGCATTCTGCCATACCTTGGGAATGGTCAGCGAGCGTGCTTCCTTAAAGGGAGCCTTGCCGTCGATGTAAAACTCTCTTTCGATAGACGAAGCCTTACCTTCTACGGGGTAGTAGATGATGCGGATGCTGTAAAGACCCTCTTTTACATTGTCCAGCGTAAAGGTAACGGTACCGTCGCTGGGGGTGTAAAGTGCGTCCACACCGTCATACTTGGTCTGGTAAATACCAACCAGCGAGCCGGCAAGCGATTTGTCCGAAGACAATTTCGCCCATTCCTCGTCCGTCAGCCAATCAAGCGTCGTCTTGTCCATATCCAGATCGGTTATGGGGTTGACGATGATCGTTTCGGTGGCATCGTTCATACCAGCGAAGTTCTTGATGTACTTGCTGTACGAAATCGAGTCGAGTTCTTCCCTGTAATCCGCAATCGTCTTGTCGGTTACACTGGAGTTTTCGTTCGTTTCATCCGACTGCTGCGCGCTGACGCCAATGGTACCGCCGCAAAGCAGAAGACACAAAACGAGCAAAAAGGAAGCTACTCTTAGGAATTTCGTGTTTCTCATTGTAACTTTTCCTCCTACAAGATTTTCACGACGCGGGCGGCGGCAAGGCGAGAAAAACTTACCACGATCCCATCGTCGCGCGTTAATAGACTCCACGTGCGTGCGGCAAAACGGCAAATACACACCCGAATTTCGGGATGGCAAAAAGCCGTCCCCTTCTGCCATTGCTCCCGCGGCGCGGTTTGTCGCAGAAGCAACGACAGAAAGAAAGCGAATGTCAACGTGCGGCCGTCCACACCGCACGGTGACATCTCTTGCGTTCTGCTGTTTCTTTGCTGTATCGGCGCTTGCAACACGCAAAGCGGGCAAAGCACCCGCTTCGTGGATAGGATCTCTCGCGCACACGCACGAGAAATCGCACAAAAATAAGGCAAATCGCATCCTAATTATAAAACCAAGCTGCGAAATACCCTAAATTGATGCACATATCATACCACAAACGGCCAAAATTGTCAACAACGCGCATACGCGTATGAGGGAAAGAAAATCGGACTTTTTCACATTCAAAACGTGCCTTTTTTGCCACTCATTCAGAACCTCGTCAAGCAGAATCTACGTAGACACTTTCAACAACCCTTTTGGGTAACTTTTATTTACCTTTTCGTCCGAAAGCAAGGAAGGAACTTGTCGTTTTTGGCGTTGTTCGCCGCTTTTTACAGTCCCCCCTCTTTTCGATCCTCAAAACGTAAAATAAAATTACTCTCATTTTGACCTCATTGTTGCGCGCGCAACTTTTTTCAAACTCCTAAAAATGAGCAAATTGCACAAATTTCAACTTGTTTTTTCTACACATAAAAAAGGCGGGAAAATTTCCGCCTTTTTACCTTTTTTCGATTTTGTTTTCTCTTTCCGCTTGGTTTTTTCCACTTTTAATCAATATTTTACATTTTTTTACATAATTTTAATTGTTGCCCATTTCAATGTTCTCTTTTACTCTTTAGCCGCGCGTTTATTGATCTGCGAGCACAGATCATCTGCATCCATATCATTAGGAACAGCGGCACGGTATAAGATCTCGCCCTCACTTCCCTGCACTTCAAGCCAGGCGCCGCGCCCCATTGCCGTTGCGTTCTTTTTGTTGCTCAAGCCGATGCGAACCTCATACGGTATCACCGTTGCCATGACAAGCTCCGACCACAGAATTTTTTGCGCATCCGTTGTGACCGTTCCACCGCTTAGATCAACCGTCATACCACGAACCAGCAAAGCCTCCTGAGTAAAATAAATTGCCGTTGCCTGATAGAGGTCGGAGAGCAGCTTGGCATCTTTGCCACGTCGAGCAGCGCGAGCACGCTCATCAAACACAAAAGACTCGCCGCGATACGGGGCGGGCATTTTCAATACGCGCGTATGGAAGTCAGAGGCTTGCTCCACGTCCTGACCAAGCTCCGCCAGCGCCTTTTGTATGTTGCCGCGGATCTCACTCTCAGGCACGTGACGTGCACTGGCAACCAAAAACAGCACAAGCCCCAGCGGAACGATCACGCACGGTACATAATAAGAAGCCGCCGACCATCCCACCCAAAACCAGATCAGGCCAACGATCAGCATGCCGCCGCTGACTAGACGAAGCGTATCGTTTTGCTTAAAAAATCTCTCGTTTCTTTTCAGATCCATCCTATCATTCTCCTTTTTTGTTTGGCCCTTACATCGCGGTCCATTTGTCTTTAGTATAGCATAGCAAGAAGGCCAAAGCAAGCAACCATTGGTTTAAGTTTTCTATCCCGGTAGTTGAATTCTCGCCTTCTGTTTATATAGATGCCAAAATCATAAAAAGGTTTGGTACATTTTTTTCGCCACCTCGCGTACAATAAAAATTTACAAAAAGGGATTGCTTTCTTACCATATTTGCGGTATGATATATGATACAGTTTTATAAGCGAAAGGTGGTGCGCCATGTTTGGATACGTCCGTCCCTACCCTCCCGAATTGAAGCTGCGGGAATATGAATATTATCGCGGCGTTTACTGCGGATTGTGTCGCGCCATGGGGCGTTGCACCGGACAATGCTCCCGCCTGACGCTGAGCTACGATCTTGTTTTTTTAGCGCTGACGCGCATGGCACTGATGGGTGGAAACCCAAGTGGTACCGATCGTTCTCGCGCCATTCGTTTTGAAAAAAAGCGGTGCCTCCCCCACCCATTCCGTCGTCGCGCCTCGTTGCAGGCAGGTGAAATCACCGATTACGTCGCTTGTGCCTCGGCCGTGCTGGGCTACCATAAAATTCTGGATGATAAACAGGATGAAACGGGAGGCAAGCGTCTTCGAGCAAAAATAGTCCTTCCTTTTTTCCGTGTGTGGCAACACCGTGCCGAGCGAAAGCACGATGGATTGTCGGAGGCGATTATACCTTCGATGACAACGCTGGCCGAAATGGAGATAAGCGGTCTCCCCTCGGCCGATGAGCCTGCCGCCGCTTTTGGCGAGGCGCTTGCCGCGCTGTTCGCCCACGGCTTGAATGAACCACAATCCCGCATCGCGCACCACATCGGCTATCACGTCGGGCGCTGGCTGTATTTCATCGACGCCATTGACGACTATGACGACGACGTGCGAGCAGGACGCCCCAATCCATTTCACCGTTTGTATGGTGAAAATGGCATGACGCAGGAACATCGCGAGCATTTGGAAAATGCGCTGATCGTCGAATTGCACCACGCGTGCGACGCGCTGGATCTTGTCGAGATTGATCCCGCTACATGTGGCACGGAATTGTCCCCACTGCTGTATCATATGCTTCAAGTGGCACTTCCCCAAAAAACGCACGAGGTGCTTTTTCCCAGCTGTAAACAAGCGTCAACAGTTAATCAAGGAGAATGAGCAATCAACATGATGGATCCATACAAAATTCTCGGGGTCTCCCCCAACGCGACCGACGACGAGGTCAAACAAGCCTATCGCGCGCTGGTGCGTAAATATCACCCCGACAAATATGCCAATACCGATCTTGCCGAGATGGCAAATGAAAAAATGAAAGAGATCAACGCCGCCTACGAGGACATCCAGCGTATGCGCCGCGAAGCAACGTCATCGAACGCATCGAGCGCTTCCTCCGATAGCTCGTACTCCTCGAGCAGCTCGTCTTACCACGGCGGCTACAGTGGAAACGCCACCTTCGCTCGCATCCGTATGCACATCAACAACGGTGAGTTGGATGACGCGTATGCACTTCTCCGCACCGTGCCCGAGGGCGATCGCGGGGCCGAGTGGCATTTTCTCATCGGTTGCGTGCTTTTGCGCCGCGGTCATATCGTTGATGCGCAAAATCATCTGGACACCGCCTGCCGCATCGACCCATACAATTCTGAATATCGCGTCGTGCGCGACCGTCTGCGGGCGCAGACCGCTGCGCAGGCAGGAGGGTATCGCACCGACACGTCGGACAACCGTGGCTGTGCTTGCTCAGCCTGCGACATTTGCATGACGCTGGCCTGCGTCGATTGCTGTTGCGACTGCATGTGCAATCATCATTGAGGTGTTGTATGAACATTCCTCCCTCCTCTCGCAAGCAAAGACGCAAGCGCACCAAGCGCTTGGCCATTTGCGCTATGCTCTCCGCTCTCGGTGTCGTCATTTTGTATTTCGGCGCACTTCTTGAGATTTTTGAGCTTTGCGTCGTGGCGTTAGCGGCTATGCTGATGGTTCCCGTCGTGATCGAATACGGACGCGGCTATCCATGGGGTATCTATCTGACAACGACAGCACTATCCCTTTTGCTGTTGCCTCAAAAAATGCCCGGCGTCGTCTATCTGCTTTTCGGCTTTTTTCCCATTGTCAAGGCCTATCTTGAGCGGTTGCCCCGATGGATCTGCTTTATATGTAAGCAAGGCATTTTCATTTTGATCGAGGCTGCTGTCGTCGTGGCTTCCAATCTGATCTTAGGCGTTGAGGATATGCCGCTTTGGTACGACGCGTCGCTCGTACTGCTCGGCTACGCCACGCTCGTTCTGTTCGACATCGCTCTGACCAAGCTGATCACGCTGTATATGCGAAAATATCGGGATCGCTTATCCCGCCTGATGAATTGAACAAAGAAAAACCCGGCTGTCACCGCAGTGACAGCCGGTTTTTATCGTAATCAATCCACCTCAAATTCCGCCCAGATCAAATGGTGATCGGAGTTCTTGCGGTCATCTTGAACACCGCTATCCAACAGAATAAAGCTGGAGGAATACATGATATTATCAATGCATCCCGTGGGCCAGGGATCTTCCTTCCATTCGTGGTAAGAAAGCAGCGGATTATCCTCGTTGCTCACACCCGTCAAACTCTCGATGGTCTCAAACTCGGAGAGGTCCCGCACGTTGAAGTCGCCGGTCAGAAGACAATAGTCATACTCATAGACCATCTCCTCGATCGCTTCCATTTGGGTCTTGCGAACGTCCAAAGTGTTGTAGGTCAGGTGGGCGTTGAAGAAGTGGACCTCAGC
>JAZLDE010000015.1:0-6183 GCA_045614625.1 Eubacteriales bacterium | reverse complement strand
GAGGTCTTTTTCCGCCTTGGCGGCGAGCTGTAGGATTTCGTTGGAATATTGCATGGTGTATCCTTTCGGGGGAGTTTTTATGATTTATCTGGAATTTTAACAACTTTTTCTACGGGACGGTGCGCCACAACGCGGCGCGCTATGCGGCTGTGTTACTTCTTTCTCATTCAAGAAAGAAGTAACCAAGAAAGTGAACCAAGACGTTCCCTCTTGGAACTCCCTTTCCGTGCCGCGCTACAAAGCAGAAAAGGAGAAAGACATATAATTTTACTATACATCTCTCGCCGTTTTATCACCACGCGCGGCAGATATAGAAAGCGAAAAGTCTTGCGGGATGTCAAGGGGTATTAGACCCAGAATAAAATTTAATTTTCTATGGGAAGAATTTTGCTTGCAAAATTCTTCGGGAGCGGGCAATTCAACTTTCCCATAAGCACTGAATTAGATACCCGCGTTGTTTTCTTGGTTCGTTCTTTCTCGGATGAGAAAGAATGAACATCAAGCACAGCGCGACGCGTCGTGTCGCGCCAAAGGAAAGAACGGCAAACCTAATTACAATCCCTCGCTGATCTCTGCCAATCCTTCCACCATCTCTCTCACCGCCGCACGGCCGGATACGTGGTGGTAAAACGCCGCGACGGCTTGTCCAACGTAGGGAGCAAGGAACAGTTGTCCTACGCCAAAGGTGAAAATGGAGAGAAGGTGCCAGCCGATGAAGCTCAGCTCCAGGCAAAACAGCTTCCATTTGTTTCCCTTCATCATGCGGCTTGATTCGCGCAGCGCATCGCGTACGCCCATCTCGGGGTTTTCGCACAGCGCGTAATCGGCCATTGCATAACGGTAAGCGGCGATGATGCCGGGGATGATGAAAAGCAGCGACCAGGCAAAGATGCACAGTGCTTTGAGAATTTTGAGCCAAAGTGCTTTCCAGAAGAGCTCGCCAAAGCAGGAGAACAACACTGAGGTGGAGCAAGGCGCGTTGTCGATCCGTGCGATTCGACAGCGCAACAGCCCTGCTCTCACCGTATGGCCAATGAGCAGCCACAGCAGCTGCAGCGCCCACGTGCAGACGAAGACCGTCCACAATAGGGTGTTCCAATCGTTCAGACGGACGAAAAAGTCGCCGTAGTGCGGCAGGTGGATGCCTACGTAATGAACAATCGTGGCACATAGCGAGTACACTTCTCTGATGATGTCAAATATCGGTGACACGTTAAGTATCGACGGCGGCACGGCGGGACAAAGCAGATGATAGGCGCCGAAGAGTAGCGCGATCAGTGTCAGCCACAGCATATGTGCATAGTGCCCAGATAATGTGAGTCTGGCCTGCGTGCGCAACTCGCGCGCACGGGGCAAAGGATTCATGTGGTGCATAGTAACTCCTTTGTTTTATGTATCCAGTTCCCGCACGATGCGTTTGAAGGTTCGTCCCCGCACTTCGAAGTTGGGGAAGGCGTCAAAGCTGGCGCAGGCGGGGGAGAGCAGTACGGCATCGCCCGCATTTGCCAGCGCAGCGGCCGCGTGAACGGCGGCTTCAAACTCGCGCTCAAGGCGAATGGTTAGACGGTCGGGATCGTAATCGGGGCAGGCGTGGATGGCGGATAGGATCTTGTCCGCCGTTGCGCCCGTCAAAACGACGGCGTGTACGCGTGCACACAGCGCGTCAGCGAGCGGCGCAAAGTCAATGTGCTTGTCATAGCCGCCACAGATGGCCACAATGGGGATCTCGGGGGCAAAGGCCGACAGCGCAGCACCCGTTCGGGTGGGAGTGGAGTCGATCGAGCTGTTGTAGTAGGTTACACCGCCAAGCGTGCGCACGATTTCAAGTCGATGCTCCACGCCGCCAAAGGTGGTGGCAACCGAGCGGATGGCATCGGGCGTGACGAGATCGTGAACAAGGCCGAGGGCGGCCATGTAGTTTTCAACGTTATGCTTGCCTGGCAACAAAATATCCTTCGTTGCCAGCAAGGGGATATCCTTACCGTTATGACGGCAGGTGATGACGCCGTTTTTCAAAATCATTGCGTCCGCGTCGGGCTCAATCAGGGCAGGCTCGGTCTGAGATGAGGAAAACAGCACAAGCGAACGTTTGCCCGCTTGTTCATGAGCCAGCGAGGCGGTCACGGCGTTTTCTGCGTTGGTGACCAGTCGCTCGCAGCGCGCGCCGTCATAGATGCGCGTTTTTGCCTGCGTGTACTCCTCCATGTCGGGGTGCCAGTTGAGATGATTGGGTGTCAGATTGGTGACGATGGCACGGTGGGGGACACAGGCTGCAGGAAGATCAAACAGCTGAAAGCTGGACAGCTCAACCACGGCGTAATCGTCCGCTGTCATGCTCGTCGCCAAGGGGAGCAACGGCTGGCCGATGTTGCCGCCCAGATAGACGCGTTTGCCCGCAGCTTCCAGCATTTTGGCGGTCAGGGTAGAGGTGGTGGTCTTACCGTCCGAGCCCGTGATGCCAAGCACCGTTGCGGGGGTGATCTCAAGGAACCAAGCCATCTCGCTCGTCAATTCAGCGCCGTTCTCAACCGCCTCAACAATCGCGGGCACATCGGGGCGAATGCCGGGCGTGCGGAAGATCAGAACGGGTACAAGCGAAAGAGCATCCTTCATATCGGTCGTAAAGCGAACGCCGCAAGCGGACGCTGCCTGCGCGGCCTCGCCCAACTCGTCGGCAGGACGTTGATCGTATACTGTTACGTGAGCACCGAGACGGCACAAAACGGTGACCAAGGGGCGATTGGAAATGCCAAAGCCCAGCACGGTCACGGCGTTTCCCCTGACCTTCTGGGCGATGCGCCCGATGGGCAGAGGCGCGGTATTGATATCAAACAAAGCAGGCTCGGACATGGTGCACCTCCTTGAAAAAACATACTTATTATATTATATACGAAAAGAGCGGCGGATGCAAGAGAAAAGACGGACATTTTTTTGATAAAAGATTTTTTTTGAAGATGTGAGCGCGGTATTGACAAACGCCGCAAGGATTTGATAAAATAATAAAAAACGAAGGAGGCGGACAATGAAACGACAGGTCATCATTTTTTTGGTTTTGCTTGCTTTGACGATGCTGGTCACATCGGCATGTTCTGAAAAATCGCCTGCCTCCGAGGGCCCCTCGGAGCCCGACGCTCATGCGATATCCGTTGAACGGCTGTGCGAGGCGATGGATATGGATCAGACCCACGCGGCGGCGTTGCTTGATTTGCTCGCTCAAATGGATTTTGAGGGCGAAGTGCTGTTTGCCTATCCCGCGATCGACGATAACGACGAGGCGTATTATCATATCTGGATCGGCGAGCGGACGGTCGACGTGTATGTGAAGGAAGACGACACTGTCGCGGCAGTGCAGAGCGCCGGCATCCTACTGTACGGAACGGTGCCTGTACCGAGCGAGCCTCCGGGAGAGGAAGGAGATCCGCCCGGGGAGGATGATCCTCCCAAGGAGAACGATCCAAACGAGCCACCCGTCACTCTGACGCTGACGCTTGAGAGCCACACGGCGAGCGTTGAAGCGGGATGCGACGGACGTGTCAGTGTGTTCGGTCAGGCAGGCGTGGAATATAAGATCAAGGTCTATTATGCCAGTGGCGTATCGACGGCCAAGGCTCTCGCGCCCAAGGTCGCGGCCGAGGACGGCAGTCTTATCTGGGAATGGACGGTCAGCAGCCGCGCCAAGCCCGGTACGTACAAGATCATCGTTGTTCGCGCGGATGACGAACGCGATATGATCACTTTGCCCTTTGAGGTGACCGCACCGAGTGAGGATTGAGAAAGGGAGGGGAAACCCCACTTGTGGTTTCCCCTCTTGCCAATCGCGCGCGATTGACAATTCACCCCTTCGGGCGCTTGGGAAGGGTATAGAATTTCGCCCTCTGCGGAGGGCGACAAGGGCGCTGCCCTTGACCTGCAAGCCTTTTGAAAAAGGCTTGAGCGAAAACTTGATATGGGAGCGGCGGACGTGGTCTGCCGTTTTTTACGTCATCCCATTTTGCGGTCGAAGCAGAATGCCGTCTGCGGCGCAACTTAGCGGGCGATAGGCGATTCCTGCGAGCAGTTGGCGGTAGCAGAGGTCGTTTTCGAGTAGCAAGCGCGTACCGCGGATGTGCAAGAAACGAGCGGTCGCGTAGCGGTAGGTTGATAAGGGGCGGTTGCGGGCGTCGTCCGTGTGGGCACTGACCAAAAAATCGTCGCCCTCCCGTCCCGTGATCATGAGTGTGTGGTAGTACGTCCCCTGTTCGTTGGCCAACTGTACCACGTCGCCCGGCTCGATCATGGTCGTTGGCGCCTCCGCGCCAAACGGTCCCTCGCCCCCGTTTTCACGCAGATACTCGGGGTTTCCCGTGATGAAATTATAGAAGAACTGGACTCCCGTCCAGGCGGGCGCGCGGTTCTCGGGCGAAAAATAGTACCAGCCGAAATCCAGTGTGTCGTTCATGACACAGCTTCCTGCCAAGATCGCTTGCGAAACGAAGTTGGTGCAGTCGCCCCCAATGCCGGCAAAATCGGGGAACAGCGGATTGCGTGACAGCGCCCAGCGAAGCGCGTATTCTACGGCCCGCTCTCTTATATAAGGTAACTCGATCAACATAGGCATCCCTCCTCCTGCCAGTATATGCGGACAAAATATGCTTCGCTTTTCTGAAAACCAATAATTTTCCCAAAAATGTTGACAAGTCAACAATTATGGTGTATAATGAGCGACGGCGTGATGTTGAGCAGTCAACATTTATAGAAACAGTCTCTGAAAAATAAAAATCATCCATCTTTCAAAGGAGAACGATATGAGTAAGGCAAGACCGGTCCGCATCATTGTAGACTCAAGCTGCGATGCCTCGCCCGAGGTGCGCGCGCGATTGCGCGTCGTGCCCTTGAGAGTGCGCTTTGGCAATGACGAATACGTCGATGGTGTAACGATTACGCACCGCGAATTTTACTATATGCTGACTACAAGGCAGGATCTCCCTACGACCAGTCAGGCAAATCCCGCCGCTTTTGCGAGCGTGTACGATGAGGTACTGGCAGCGGATGAGGATGCTGTTGTGCTGACCATTTCCTCGGCGCTGTCGGGAACGTACCAAAGTGCTGTTATCGCCGCGTCGGACGTCAGCGACCGCATTCACGTGGTCAATAGCAAGACAGTAGCCATTGGCACGGGTATTTTAGCCGAGCACGCGTTGGCGCTGGCTGATGCGGGGTGGAGTGCGATCGATATTGCTGCCGAGCTGAATCGTCTGCGCGATCGAGTGCGCCTTTTGGCCGTGGTTGACACGCTGGAATACCTTAAACGGGGTGGGCGCCTTTCACGCACGGCCGCTTTGGCCGGAACGGTGCTGGGTATCAAGCCATTATTGACCCTGCGCGATGGCGCGGTTGACATGCTGGGCAAGGCGCGGGGGAGTCGACAAGGCTACGCGGCCATTCAAAAAATTGCGACGGACATGGGCGGTGTGAATTTCGCTCTGCCCGTCATGCTGGGCTATACCGGGCAGAGCGACGAGGCGTTGTGGCAGTTCGTTTCTTGCACCAAAGAGCTGTGGGGCGAGCATCAAAATGACTTGCGCGCCTCCGCCATCGGTAGCGTCGTCGGCACACACGCGGGCCCGGGCGCAGTCGCTGTGGCGTATATTGAGAGAGAATAAAGAGTGGGGGGAAACTTCTTGGAAGAAGTTTCCCCTCACTCTCTTGTTATCATCATTCCTCCCCGCCCTCGTAGCCCGGCAGGATACCGTCGAGGCGGTTGTTCCAGAGGCGCAATCTGCCGCCCTCCATTTTGAAGACGCGGTCGGCGCGGGCAGCGATGGACAGGTCGTGCGTGACCATGACCAGCGCGCATCCCATCTCGGCGCGGGTGTTGAGCAATAGCTGCAGCACGTCTTCGGCGTTGGCGCGGTCCAAATTACCCGTCGGCTCGTCGGCAATAATCAATTTACATTCTTTGAGCAACGCACGGGCAATGCTTACCCGTTGCATCTGTCCGCCCGATAGATTGCCCGCCAATTTTTTACGAAATTTATACAGTCCCACCGCCGAAAGCACGTACTTGATGCGCTTTTGCTGTTCCTCTTCTTCGCTTACGCCGATGGTATTAAGGGCGATGCGTAAATTTTCTTCTACGCTCTTGTTTTCTAACAATAAATAATTTTGGAAGATATATCCAACGTTGCTACGACGGTATTGATC
>JAZLDE010000014.1:0-10215 GCA_045614625.1 Eubacteriales bacterium | reverse complement strand
GGTTTAACATGGCAGATCTCCTTTCGCGTTGTTTATTTTCGTGAATGGCGGTCAGTCAAACGAATAAAAAGCGGGGAGTCCTCCTACGTATTCGGGGGTAGCCTCGCCGACGATCAGCGGGGCGAGATAACGGCAGCACTCGTCGGTGACGTTGTTGCCGGCTTCATTGATAAACTCTGCGGGCACACGGCGCACCTGATTGGCGATGGCCGCGACGGGCGAGTGACAGATGTAGGATGTGTAGGGATCGTGGGACGCGCGGTTGATGGTCATCATGACCTCGCTCACACCCGCGTCGGCCGCCTTGACGGCGGTCTTACCGGTGCGGAGCGATTCTTCAATATCCACGGTGGAGAGCAGATGCGCGCCGCAACGCTGGGGGAGATTGAGCTCGACCGAGCGAACCTTGCAGCCAATGTGCTCCTTAACGGCAAATTCGAGCGCCTTGCCGGCACCTGCCAGCGCGCTGTGACCGAACACGTCGGTCGCCTGACCGCCGCTCTGGACGGAGGCGCCTACGGGCGTGCCGTCCGCAAAGCGAATGCCCTCGGATACCGCGATGACGACGTTGGGATGACGGGCGAGTGCCGCGCGGACGTCCGCCATAAAGGCTTCCATCGAGAAGGAACGCTCGGGGAGATAGACGTAATCGGGAGCAAGGCCATTGACCACGCGGCCAATCGCGGCAGATGCCGTCAGCCAGCCGGCGTCGCGTCCCATGATCTCGACGATGGTGACGGCGGGGATGGTGTAAACGGCGCAGTCCTGCAAAATCTCCTGCATGGTGGTGGCGACGAACTTGGCGGCCGATCCAAAGCCGGGGGTGTGGTCGGTGCCCTCCAGGTCGTTGTCGATGGTCTTGGGCACGCCGATCACCGTCAGAGGATAACCCACGCGGCGGGTGTAGGCCGACAGCTTGGCAACGGTGTCCATCGAATCATTGCCGCCGATGTAGAAAAAGGTTTCAATACGGTTCTTTTTGAAAATACCGAGCAGCTTTTCGTAGAACGCTTCGTTCTCGGGGAGACTCGGATCGGGCAGCTTGCGGCGGCAGGAGCCAAGCGCGGCGGCGGGGGTGTGCGTCAGTAGCTTCAGTGCGGCCTCGTCGGGCGTCACACCGTCCTCAAGAGTGAACAGCTCGGTCAGATCGACCATGCGCTCCTCCAGGCATCCTTCAATGCCGTTTCTCATGCCGAAGAGATGGCATTCGGGCGCGTGAGACAGCATGCCGCGGATAACGCCGCACAGAGTCGCGTTGATGGCGGCGGTCGGTCCTCCCGATTGACCTACGATAGCGTTTCCTTTGATCAGTCCCATAATGAAATCCTTTCCAACTTGCATATAAATATACAGATTAATTATAACATACGCTCTTTTTTTTGTCAAGCGCGCAAGGCGCAAAGAAAAAATTATGAAAATTGTGGAGAGTAAGTCATTGACAAGTCTATAAAATTTTGTTATAATGTCAGTAAGGTGTGGCACTGTACCTATTTAGTCAAAGACATTTTATGGTGCTGTGCCAAAAAATCATTTGAAAGGAAAAAATTATGAAAACCACTCTTTTGCGCGTTTTTCTGGTTGTGCTGGCATTGGTTCTTTGCTTGAGCGTTTTCGCTGCATGCCAGCAGCCTGAACCCGATGATCAGGGTACTACGCAAACTCCCACGCCGGACACGGGAAAGGATCCCGAAAAGGATGATCCTGAAAAGCCTGAAGTACAGAAAGTCCTGCCTTCCGTTTCCGAAGGTACCAACTTCAGCACCTACGCCAACAACGTAGTTAACGTTCTGCACTACACCAACGAGGGTGCACACGAGGCTTACATTCCTTGGGATGAGATTTGCCCCTCTACGGGTATGGAAATCAGCCCCGGTGACCTGATCGGTGACAAGATCTACGACCGTACCGCATGGCTCGAGGAAAATTACGGCATCATCATGGGTTGTGAGTATTTTGCTCACGGTCCCGAGTTCGTTACCCGCGTTCGTACCATGATCGAAACCAACAGCCAGGACTACCAGATGGTAGACTACTTTGCTTTCGGTGCTCAGAAGCTGATGGGTCAGGAATATTTCCTGAACATGAACAACGTTGAGTACATCGATTTCGAGGATCCCTGGTGGGTCGATAGTGCGATCGAGGCGCTCAGCCTTGGCGAGTACGTCGAGTTTGCCGTATCCGATATGCTGCTTCTGGACAAGGGTGCTACCACGCTGCTCTACTACAACATCGGTATGGCAGAAGACCTGGGCATTGATGATCTGTACGATCTGGTAAGAAACGGCGAATGGACCATCGAAATGCTGGCCGAGTATGCCGCATTGGCACACGAGGACAACGGCGACGATATCTGGGACCACAACGATATCTACGGTATCTCCAACGGTGACGACCCCGTTCACAACCTCTACATTGGTTCCGGTAACCACTTCATCAAGAAGAACGAGGACGGTGAGTTCTATTATCAGTACCGCACCGAAGAAGAAACTACTGACATCATGATCACCATTCTGGAAGATGTCATGTACGCCGACTGGTTCTGGAACAGCTGGCTCAAGAGAGACCTGGGCAGTGATAATCAGCCCAAGTTTGACGACGGTAAGGCGCTGTTCAGCTTCAACAAGGCAAAGGGCTGCTTGACGCTGCGCGATATGGTAGACGACTACGGTATTCTGCCCATCCCGAAGTACTCTGCTGAGCAGGACCAGTACTACAGCCAGGTTTCCAACTACCACGATTCTCTGTTTGCGATCCCCATGAGCGCGACCGGCAATACCGAGATTATCGGTGCTGCAATCGAGCTGATGAGCTACTACTCCTACTACAACATCTACAACGATTTCTTTGAGATCGTTATTCAGAACCGCGGTACCCGCGATGCTGAGTCCAAGGAAATGCTGGGTCTTATCTTCTCGACCCGTACCTACGACATGGGTCTTCTGTATGACCCCGTCGGCATTACCGATAAGGTTCTGCGTTTCACCAACACCGGTACCACCGGCGTTATCTCCTTCTGGGATCAGGAAGCCAGCCGCTTGGAAGAGGCAATCGACGCTCTGAACGAATTGGCTGAAAAGTACAACCAGTAATTGTACGAAACATAAAGAAAATCCCACCGCAGTGCGGTGGGATTTTCTTATGCTTTTTATGAGTTGAGCAAACGCTCTTTTTCAAACTGCATCCGATACAGATCGTAGTAGCGGCCCTTTTGCTCCAGGAGCGACGCGTGGTTGCCCTGCTCGATGATGCGACCGTGCGAGAGCACGATGATGTTGTCCGCGTGCTGAATGGTGGACAGACGGTGGGCGACCATGAGCATGGTGCCGATATTCATCATCTTTTCGAGCGAGTCCTGAATGAGCTGCTCGGTCTCGGTGTCGATATTGGCTGTTGCCTCGTCCAGGATCATGACGGCGGGCTTGTGTACGATGGTACGGGCGAAGGAAAGCAGCTGGCGCTGTCCTGCCGAGAAGTTGTTGCCGCGGTCGCGGACGGGCTCGTCCAGGCCGTCGGCCAGCTTGTTGATAAAGTGGTCGGCATTGACGTAGCGGCAGGCCTGCATGACGGCCTCGTCGTCCACGCCTTCCAGCCCCAGCAAAATGTTGGAGCGGATGGTACCCGAGAAGAGAAATACGTCCTGCAGCATCTGACCGAAATGACGGCGGAGAGAGGAGATCTTGACGGTGCGGATGTCGTGTCCATCAACCAAGATCTGCCCCTTTTGAATGTCGTAGTTGCGGCAGAGCAGCGAGAGGATGGTCGTTTTGCCCGAGCCTGTCGAGCCGACGAAGGCGACGGTGTCGCCCGCGTTGACCTTGAAGGACACGCCCTTGAGCACCCACTCGTCGGGCTTGTAAGCAAACCAGACGTCGCGGAACTCGATGTTGCCCTCGATGCTTTCCAGCTCAATGGCATCCTCGGTGTCGGTCACTTCGGGAACCATATCGAAAATAGTGAAGATCTTTTCAGCCGAAGCAAAGGCGGATTGCATCCAGTTGAATTGCTCCGCGAGATTCTGAATGGGATTGAAAAACTTGTTGACGAAGGAATAGAAGGAAACGAGAACGCCCGAGGAGATGGTCTGGCCGAGGAACTCGACCTGATTGATGTAGCCGCGGCCCGACAGATACAGAAGGCACAACAGCGAGCTGACATACAGCATGTAAACCAACGGGCGGAAGATACTGAAGACGAGCATTTCGCCCATCTTGGAGCGACCCAGCGTTTTGTTTTTTGCGTCAAATTCGTCCTTCTTTTGCTCTTCGCGGTTGAAGATCTGAATGATCTTCATGCCCGAAAGGTTTTCGGAGAGGAAGGTGTTGATGTCTGTCGTAGCGTCCTTGGTGCGGCGGTAGGCCTTGCGAGAGAACTTGCGGAAGACGACGGTGAACAGCACGATAAAGGGGACGAAGCACAACACCATCAGCGTGAGCATGTAGTTCAGACACAGCATGGCGATGAAAACGCCGATGATGATGAAGCAGTTTTTAATGAGGTTGACGATGAGGTTGGTGAACATCATCGAAATGGCACCCGTGTCGTTGGTCACGCGGGTGACCAGCTTGCCGACGGGAATGGCGTGCAGCTGATTGTGCGACAGCGACTCAATGTGAGTGAACAGATCCTCGCGGATGCGGGAGATGATCTTCTGTCCCGTTTTTTGCAACACGATGGCCTGAACGTAGGTGCTGATGAGCGATACGATCAGAATGCTTGCGTAGATGATGACCAGCGAGAGCAGCTCGCTCATGGCGAAGTCCTCTTTGATCATCTCGACGATGTTACCCATCAGAATGGGCGCTACGATATCGTAGGAAATGGAGAACAGCATGACGCACAGCACAAGCGCGAAGCTTTTCCAGTAGGGCTTGGCATAGACCAAGAGGCGTCGGGTGATCTCGCGGTCATCCATGTTGCGGTCGAAGCCGATGGCCTCTTTTTGCTTTCGGATGGTCAGATAAGCGATGATGAATATGGTCGACAGAACACCCAGAACGGCACCGACGGCCAACAGAGGGAAGAACTCATACATGGTCGCTCACCTCCTCGTTGGTATATGCTCGCTCGGCGGCGGTCTTTTCGTCGTCGAGACGCTGCAGCTCAACCATGGTCTTGTATTCGGGGCAATCGCGCAGAAGCTGTTCGTGCGAGCCGACGGCAACCAAACGACCGTCATCGATGAATACGATCTTGTCCATGCCTTCAATGGTTGAGATGCGGTGGGCGATCAGAATGGTCGTTTTACCTTGACGCACGCGGCGCAGGTTTTCCAGAATGACCTTCTCGGTCTTGACATCGACGGCCGATACCGCGTCGTCCAAAATAAGCAGACCTGCATCCTTGAGCAGGGCGCGGGCGATGGAGATGCGCTGCTTCTGACCGCCAGAAACGGTCACGCCGCGCTCGCCCAACATGGTGTCGTAGCCTTCGGCAAATTCGGTGATGTTTTCGTGAACGTCGGACAAGCGAGCGGCTTCCTCGATCGTTGCCGTATCCGCTTCATCGCAGGCAAAGGCGATGTTGTGCGCGATGGTATCGCTGAACAGGAAGTTGTCTTGCGGCACGTAGGCGGCGTATTGGCGCACGGCGCGGATGGGTAGGGTGTTGACGTCCTGGCCGTCCATGAACAGCGTGCCGTCGGGCACGTTGTAGGTACGCAGCAGCAGATCGACCAGCGTCGTTTTACCCGCGCCCGTTTTACCGATGATACCGACCTGCTCACCCGCGTTGATGGTGAACGAAATATCACTCAGCGCGTCGTACTCGGCGCCGGGGTGGCGGAAGGTCAGATTGCGGAATTCGATGTGTCCCGTCAATGCGCGGGGTTCGACCACGTCGGGACGGTCCTGCACGTCGGGCTTGGCCTCGAGCAGCTCGCCGATGCGCTTGAGCGAGGCCTTGCCGCGCGAGTGCATTTCGATGAGCTGAGATACGGCCATAATGGGCCAAATAATGGCGGTGAAGTAGCCGATGAACTCGACCAACTGACCGGCGTCAAAGTCGCCCTTGTAGACGAGATAGCCGCCGTAGCCAAGAATAACGCAGACGACGGACTCGACGAACAGCGTTACGAAGATGTGAAGCAGTGTAGACGCCTTGGCAAAGTCTACGTTGGTTTTTTCGTTATCTTTATTGAGCTTGCGGAAGGACATCAGCTCGACCGTCTCCTTGACAAAGGCCTTGACGACCGCGATGCCCGAAAAGGACTCCTGCGAAAAATCGGACAGAGAGGAGAATGCTGCCTGGCGGTAGTCCCACTTCTTTTCCAGATAATGGTCAAGAACGGCGCCGATGCAGAGCAGGAAGACCATGGGGATCATAGACAAGAGAGTCAGCAACGGATCCATTCGATACATATCCCCGATTGCCAGCGCACCGAGGAAGACGGCGTCGCAAAACATGAGCACGCCCCAGCCAAAGCAATCCTGAACCGTTTCCAGGTCGTTGGTAAACAGCGCCATCATATTACCGACCTTGTTGACCTGATAGTATTGCTGAGAGAGATCCTTGCAGTGATTGAACATACGGCCGCGCAGATGCGTTTCCATGCGAATGGCAGCGGTGCGGAAGCAAACGCGCCACAGAAAACGGCCGATGATCATACAGATGATGACGATGATCATGGGGAGACAGATTTCATCGAGCAGGTAAGGAATGTCGAAGGGCACGGCCACGCCGTCCACAACGACCTCTCCGTAGGTAATGCCGTTGACCACCGAGCGGTAGAGCTTAGGCAGGATCAGCTGCATATAGTCAACCAGGATCAGCGCCACAAGACCGAGCAAAAAGGAGGGCAGATAGCGCAGATAATATCGGTTGATATGTTTTCCGAACAGCAAGTGAGTTCACCTCATTTCAGGTAAATTAATAAGACCTTTCTATTGTATCATATCTTGTTAGGAAAATCAAGCAACCGCACGTATAATTTTCTCAACCGCGCGTATAAATTTTGATAAAAAAGGGGGAGGCACGCATTTGGCCTCCCCCTGTGGGTTGCAATTACTTCACATAATAAATTTCGAGCTTGGAAAGTGACGTGCCCCAGCCCGTTTTGACGTCGGCGTTGGCAAATCTGAGATAGATGTAATCGCTGTCGGGTGCGTATTTTTCCGCTGCGACACCGACCGTTGCACTGTTGGAGCCGCCCTCCATACGACCGCCGTGGACAGCGGCATAGTCCTGAACGGTGATCCAGGTCTTGCCGTCCCCCGACACCTGCACGAAGTAGTTCTGCGCAACCGTTGCCACGATCACGGCATCCTTGTATTCGGACAGATCAAAGCGGTAGACAATCTCCATGGACAGATCGGTGTATTTGTGAGCGGACGTTGAGGCCGCGGTGTCCGTGATGATAAAGGGTGCGTCCTCCTTGCTCGATCCGTTTACGTTGACGGTCAGCTTGGCGTGGTTGGGATATTTCGCGGCGTAATCGACGTTCAAGGGTTCGTAGCCCGAGGTGTCGGTCGTGCCGTCCTGCGAGGGCTTATTCTGACCGAGCTGGTCCAGCTCGACGGGATCCTCATCCTCGTATCTCATGTACGAAATGGTCAGCGATTTGATGGTGCCGCCCCAGCCGTCCATTTTGTTGCAGTCGCCGATCTTGATATAGACCGTATCGGCACCACCCAGAACGGAGGTGTCAAGCGTGACGATGGTATTGTTACCGCCGCCTTGAAGCGTGCCGGCATATCCCTCCGTCTTGGAATAATCGGCAAGCTTGGTCCACTTTTTGCTGTCGGTGGAGTAGGAAACCACGTAATTTTGGAGGATCTCCATAGAGATGGTCGCATTGCGGAACAACGTAAGATCGATCTTGTAGACCAGCGTGTTGTAGGCGTCGGCATAGCGGAAGCTATCGTTGGCGCCCGCACCGTTGTTCTGCCAGAGCAGAGCGGCGTCTTCGTTTTTGTTGTTGGTTTTGACCGTCAGCTCCTCGATGATGAACTCCTTGGTGTCCTCGACGGGCGTCTTGCCCCACGTGACCGTAACGGTCGCGCCCTTGACGTCACCGCGAAGCTGAACGAGCAGGGAGTCGGTGTCACCGTCCCAGACCGAGATCACGGTGAGCGGGTTGCCGTCTGCATCCTGCGCTGTGATGCTCTGGGGATATGTGCCGTCCGCGCAGGCCAGACGGCTGGAGATGGTCGTGCCGTTGGGACCCGAGATACAGAAGACGGTCTCGCCGGTGCTTTCCTTTGGCGCGTAGGCGTGTGCGCCGCCGCTGTAGAGCAGACGGGGGACGGACAGATCTGCGCCCGAAATGTCGCACAGCAGTGCGTCGTCACGAGCGTTCAGCACGATATGATCAACGATGGGGAGCGTGGGATCGAACAGGTTGATAAAGCGGCCGACCAACACGTTGTCGTCTGCATACGAGTGCGCCGCAACGATGCGGCCGCGCTTGGTCCAGACCAGTGTCGTCGATTCGTAGGTATAATCGGAATATTCGTCGCAAGCGTAGGCTACCAACGCCTGCATGGCGGGGGTTCCGCCGATCTGCTGCGAGAACATGGCGGAGGGCAGGCCGACAGCAATCAATGCGCCCTCTCCTGCGTACTGTTCAAAGCCGAGGATGCTATCGCCGACCTTGAGTATGGGGGTAAATTCACCTTCGAAGGAGGTGTAGAAGCCGTTGTATTTACTGCTAAACGACATGCCGGCAGAGGCGGCGTAGTCCTTGTCTGCAAGCCAGGTGGCCTTGCCTGACAGAGCGTGTTCGGTTTTGACGCTCACGTCAAGGCCCAGCTTATCAAGCAGAGCTTGCAAGGGGCTGCCCCAAGGCGCCCACCATTCTGCCTTAGAGTCGGCGAAGGCATCGTGACCGCCTACGTAAAGCGCCGTTCCACCTTGCTTGATCCAATCGGCAATAGCGTCAACGACCGCCTCGGACAGAGGCTTCTGGCAGTCCCAGGAGAGCAGTAGCAAGGAAACGTCCTTGAGATCCTCGGCCGAAGTGACGTTTTCCATGGACTGCACGCGAACGGGAATACCGTCGCTGACCAAGGGAAGCGTTACGCCGTAGTAGCCGTCCTTGGAGGACAGCGACCAGGAGCCTGATTGCCAGGACAGCGAGTCGGACAATAGATACGTGATACCCGGCGTGCCCGCGCTGGTTGTGATGGCCTTGCCGCTCATTTCGTTGAGTGCTTCGAAGCAGGACAGCTGCAGCGTGCGATAATCGGGAGAAACGGCCACGAATCCGCGCGAGGGCCATACAGAGGCCTCAAAGCGATGGATCTCGGGCTGCATCAGGGCAGACACGAGCGTGGCGCGGTATTTTGGGAAGCAGATCTCCTCCGTCCAGCTGGAGGAGTCCGACATGGTGTCGGTGATGGCAAACAGATCAAGATCGCCCGCCGCACCTGCGTAGGAGGCATAGCCGAGATAGGCATTTTCATATTCGAGTGTTTGGTTTTGGCCGTTTACCAGAAGACCGACGGATGCTGTGTTGCTCCAGGTCTGACCGATGACACCGTCGATCTTGCCCGTTGCCAGATAGGAGTTGAGGCCTGCCGTGATGGCAATGCTGGTGTAGCTGGCCGTTGAGTGGCTGGCTACGTACAGTTTGGTGTCGGGCGAGAGCTCGTGCATGCGGTCGGCAATCTCAGCGAGCAGGCGGTCGAACAGATACACCTTCAGACGCATGGTCTTGAGCATGGCCTCGGGCGATGATCTTTGATCCTGCCAGGGCTCGTCGTAATACTGCTCCCATTCGTATTTGAATCCCTCGGAATAGCCTGAGGCGTACCACATTTCGGGCTCCTCAAAGGTAATGGAATCGACGGGGTATTTTTCGAGAATGTGCTCGACCATCTCCCAAATGTATTCGATCCAGCCCTCGGTGGGGACCATGTAATAGACCTTATCGCTGGTCGAGTGGGTGATGTATTTGCCGTCTTTGTCGGTCTGGATATCATCAAAGTTATGCTTGTCCTGTGTGACGTAATCGTGCGAGTCGCGGTTGATGGGCATCATGATGTTGATGCTGTAAAAATCTTCGGCGGCGTACCAGGAGGGAATGACGGAATCCAGCTGCGAGGGGACGGACACGTAGGCCATGACGGCCTCGGTATTGATGCGCTGGCTGTCCTGATAGCGGGAGGAGGTTTGGAAGGTGGTAACGGTACCATTCACCCCCAGCGAGTCGTAGTGCGTCATATACTGGTTGATAACCTCGGAAAGGCCAGCGGGAACGTTACTGTCGTCCGCATCGGG
>JAZLDE010000013.1:0-22623 GCA_045614625.1 Eubacteriales bacterium | reverse complement strand
ATTCCCGAATACGCGGGGGCGCGGGAGCGGCTACTGTTAGCTATAGAAGAAATGAGCCGCCCCGAACGGGCGGCTCTCGGCAACCTTTTTTAGTTAGTTGTTCAGAATGAAAAAGACGATGAGGGCGACCTGCCAGGCAAGGCCCAGCACGTTGACGACCCAGAAATACCAGTGCTTTGTCTTATGACGGAACACCTTCATGCCAAGCAGGGCACCGACGGCACCGCCGCAAAAGCCAAGGCCGAGCAACACGGCCTCCTTGGTGCGCCAGACGCCTTTCTTAGCCTTTCTTTTGTCCAGACCGTAGGCGGCAAAGGCGACGATGCTGATGATCAGCATGGCGATCAGAGAGATGATATAGGGGGGCATAGCGAATCCTCCTTGAAGTTATTACCATCAGTATATCGCATTTTTCGCTCGTTGTCAAGAAGGCGCCTTGGGCTGCGCGCGCGAATTTTTCAAAAAAATGTTGACATATCAACATGGATGTGGTATAATATCATGCGCTCATGCGGTTTTCTCGCACCGAGCGGTAAAAACGGTAATTATTCAGACTGATATATTATGATGAACGAGGTGTAATATGAAACCTTACGCATTGAATCCAACCATTGAATATCGCGACGTACAGCAGCTGCTGCAGGGCGCGGCTACCATTTACGGTAACGATATTGCCTATTCCTACCGCGTCGTTCCCAGCGATGCCGAATCGGTCAAGGTGTCCTTCATTCAGCTCAGAGATCAGGTCAAGGATCTGGCGAGCGCACTGCTGGAGCTGGGCTGTAGCGGTAAGCACTGTGCTATCATCGGCAAGCTGACCTTCCCTTGGATCAAGCTGTATTACGCGCTGCTTTCGATCGGTGCTGTCGTCGTTCCTCTGGACCGCGAATGGAGCGGCGAGGAGCTGGCAACCACCGTGGCGTTTGCCGATTGCGAATATTTGTTCCACGACGCTGATCTTGCCGCCAAGGCGGAGACCGTTCTTTCCAACCCCGATTGCGCTGTCAAGGCTCGCTATACCATCGCCTACGAGGGCGAGGGCTCGGTTGCCGAGCTGGAGGCCAAGGGCGCGGCTATGGAACAAAAGCCCGAATTTCCCGTAATCGATCCCGACGCTTGCGCCGAGATCGTATTTACCTCGGGTACGACGGGCAAGGGCAAGGGCGTTATGCTCTCCCAGAAGGCAATTCTCATTGACATCGCGGGCGGTATGGAATACATTTCGGTCAGCAAAAAGACGATGGCCGTTCTTCCTCCCCACCACACCTTCGGTACGACGGTCAATATGATCGGCCATATGCTGGTAGGCGCTGAGGTCTATCTGTCTTCGGGTCTGCGCTACATTCAGAAGGAGCTCAAGGCAGAACAGCCCGAGCATCTGATCCTGGTGCCGCTGTATTTGGAAACGTTTTATCGTAAGATCCTTGCCAACGTCAAGGAAACGGGCAAGGAAAATATTCTGTCCTACATGATGAAGGTCAGTAACGGTCTGCGCCACGTCAAGGTCGACCTGCGTGCCAAGCTGTTCAATTCCATTCTGTCGGTGTTCGGCGGCAAGCTCAAGCTGGTCATCTGCGGTGGTGCGCCTTTGAATGCGGACATCATCAAGGCATACGAGAGCTGGGGTATCACCGTGCTCAACGGCTACGGCATTACCGAGTGTGCTCCCTTGCTGTCGGTCAACCGTAACAAGGAACGTGTGCCCGGCAGCGTCGGTCGCGTGCTTCGCTGCGTGGATATGATCATTGCCGATCCCAACGAGGACGGCGAGGGAGAAATCCGTGTCAAGGGTCCCAACGTTATGATGGGTTATTACAAGGACGAGGAGGCCACCGCGGCTACCTTTGACGAAAATGGCTATTTCCGCACGGGTGACTACGGTAAGATTGAAAATGGTATTCTGACCATCACGGGACGCCTGAAGAATCTGATCATTCTGTCCAACGGAAAGAACGTTTATCCCGAGGAGATCGAAACCGATTTGAATGCGACGGGAGGCATTCTGGAGATCGTCGTGTACGAGGGCCAGAGCAAGCGCGGCAATGCATACAATACGATCGTTGCAGAGATCTATCCCGACAGCGATTATATGAAGGCTAACAACATTGAGGACGTTTCTGCGTATCTGAAGGAAAAGATCGATGACTACAACCGCACGGCTACGGTTTATAAGAAGGTCGGTATGCTCAAGGTCAGAAAAGAAGAATTCCCCAAGAACACGCTGCGCAAGATCAAGAGATTTGAGCTGGATCGCACCATTAAATAATCGAGCAAGACAAAAGGATAACGGACATGGAAGCAGAACGTTTTAATCAATTCGTACAGCTGATCGAGAGTGTGCACAAAAGTGTCAACAAGATCAAGCTGTCCATTGCGCCCACGCTCGGCGTTAAGAGCGTCCATGTGTTTTGGCTGTATGAGTTGCTCTCACACCCCGAGGGGCTGACGGCGGCAACGCTGGCCAACAAGAGCAAGATCGACCGTTCGCTCATTTCGCGCGAGGTGGAGGAATTGCGGGCCAGAGGATACATTGAAGTTGCGGCAGGAGGCGGAGAAAAGCGTAAGAATTACAACTCGCGCATTCGTCTGACCGAGCAGGGCAGAGAACTGGCACAGACCATTACGGGCTATGCCATGGCCGCTCAGCTGGCGGCTGACAGCGGTGTGAGCGAGGAGGAGCTGCAAGCGTTTTACGCCACGCTCAAGAAGCTGTCGAACAATCTTTCGCAGTTGGCTGAGCAGCCCAAGGCACTTAAGGCAGATACAGTATAAACAAAAAAGGAGATCTCGCGGAGGTCTCCTTTTTGCGTTCTGTTATATCCTCGCCACTCCCGTATCGTGGGCGGCTTTGATCACAGCGGCGGCGACGGCGGGGACCACACGCGGATCGAGCGCGGCGGGGATGATGTTTTGCTCGCTCAGCTCGTCCTCGGGAATGAGGGCGGCGAGGGCGTAGGAGGTAGCGACCTTCATCTCCTCGTTGATGCAGCTGGCGCGACAATCAAGTGCGCCGCGGAAGATACCCGGGAAGGCGAGGACGTTGTTGATCTGGTTGGGGAAGTCGGAGCGTCCCGTGCCGACGATGCGAGCGCCGGCGGCGAGGGCCTCATTTGGCATGATCTCGGGGGTGGGGTTGGCCATGGGGAAGACGATGGCGTCGCTTGCCATGGAGCGGATCATATCCTGCGACACGACGCCCGGCGCGGAAACGCCGATGAACACGTCGGCGCCCTTGATCGCGTCGGCAAGTGTTCCTGTCAGATGAGAACGATTGGTTACCTTGGCGATGGCGGCGTGGGCGGAATTAAGCCCCTCCATGCCTTCGCAGATGATGCCGAAACGGTCGACCATGGTGAGGTTTTGAACGCCCATGTTGAGCAGATGGCGGCCAATGGCGATACCTGCTGAGCCTGCGCCGTTGATGACAACGCGGATCTCGTCGATTTTCTTGCCTACGACCTTCAATGCGTTTAAAAGAGCGGCGGCAACGACGATGGCGGTGCCGTGCTGGTCGTCGTGAAAGACGGGAATGTCGCAGATGTCCTTGAGCTTTTGTTCGATTTCAAAGCAACGAGGGGCGCTGATGTCCTCGAGATTGATGCCACCGAAGCTACCTGAAAGTAAATAGATGGTGCGGACGATCTCGTCTACATCCTTGGAGCGGATGCAGAGAGGGAAGGCGTCGACGTCGGCAAAGGTTTTGAACAGGGCGCATTTACCCTCCATGACGGGCATGCCAGCCTCGGGACCGATGTCACCAAGCCCCAGCACGGCAGTACCGTCGGTGACGACGGCCACCAGGTTGGAGCGGCGGGTCAGCTCAAAGGATTTTTCAGGGTTCTTCTGTATTTCCAGGCAGGGCTCAGCGACGCCGGGTGTATAGGCGAGCGAGAGATCGTGGCGGTCTTCGATCGGAGCGCGAGAGATGACCTCGATCTTGCCTTTCCATTCATAGTGCTTTTGGAGAGATTGTTGACGAATGTCCATGGGATACTCCTTGCGATATTGTTAAAAAGACGGTGGGAAATCTTACGAATATGTTATACCATTTCTTCGGGCTTGAATACGGTGTCGAACTGCTCGGCTGTCAGATAGCCGAGGGTGACACAGGCCTCTTTGAGTGAGATGTTCTCGGCGTAGGCCTTTTTGGCCACGCGGGCGGCGTTTTCATAGCCTATATGGGGGGAAAGGCCGGTGACGAGCATGAGCGAGCGGTGGAGGTTTTCGTTCATTTTGCCACGGTTGGCTTTAATGCCGCTGACGCAACGGTCGTTAAAGGAGCGCATACCGTCGGACAGCAATCGGACGGATTGCAGGAAATTATAGGCCAGCACGGGCATGAAGACGTTGAGCTCGAAATTACCCTGCGAAGCGGCAATACCGATGGTAGCATCGTTGCCCATGACCTGTACGGCGATCATGGTGATGGCTTCGCACTGGGTGGGATTGACCTTTCCCGGCATGATGGAGGAGCCGGGTTCGTTTTCGGGGATGGTAATCTCACCAAGACCCAGTCGAGGGCCCGAGGCCAGCCAACGGATATCGTTGGCGATCTTCAAAAGGTCGGCGGCGAGTGCCTTGATTGCACCGTGGACAAAGACTAGCTCGTCCTTGGAGGTCAGGGCATGGAATTTGTTATCTGCGGTCTTGAAGGGCGTGGCGCAAAGGTTGGAGATGGTCTTGGCGACGGCGGTGTCAAAGCCGCTTGGCGCATTGAGTCCTGTTCCGACAGCGGTGCCGCCGAGTGCTAAGGGACGCAGATGCTCAAGCGCGTCGCAGATCATGATAATATCCTTTTGGATGGAGGCGCGCCAGCCGCTGATCTCCTGCGAGAAGCGAATGGGGGTGGCGTCCTGCAGGTGGGTGCGGCCGCATTTGATCACGTCGGTGTTTTCTTCCTCCAGACGGCACAGCGTTGCCACAAGATTCTCTGCGGCGGGGAGCAGGGTCTGCTCGACGGACAGAATCGCTGCGATATGCATGGCGGTGGGGAAGGTGTCGTTGGACGACTGGGACATATTGACGTCGTCGTTAGGGTGAAGAAGCGCTTTGCCGGTGATCTCGTTGCCGCGGCTTGCAATGACCTCGTTGGTATTCATATTGCTCTGGGTGCCGCTGCCCGTTTGCCAGACGACGAGAGGAAAGTGATCGTCGAGTTTGCCCTCGATGATCTCATCGCAGGCCGCTGTGATGGCGCTACATTTTTCGGTTGTCATTTTGTCGGGACGCAAGGTGGCGTTGGTGAGCGCGGCGGCCTTTTTGAGATAGCCAAAGGCGTGAATGATCTCTTGAGGCATCGTCTCCTCGCCAATGGGAAAGTTTTCAAGGCTGCGCTGGGTTTGTGCGCCCCAAAGTTTATCGGAGGGGACAAGCACCTCACCCATGGAGTCGTGTTCGGTTCTGTATTTTTTCATATTGACACCTGTTTCAATCAAAAATGATGTAGTTGGTCCACGCCTTGTTTCCCTTAGCGTCTGTGATCTCGGCGCGCACAAAGCGGTCGGTGGCGGCGCGAGTATATTCCGCCTCGGTCAGGTCCGTGCCGCGCGTGATGCGTCCCGGGGTCCAGCTGGTATTGCTCTGGAACGTGATCTTGACGGCAGGAGAACAGACGACTCGCACGCGGTCGGGGGCGATCTGTTCGATGTGTACCTCGGGACCTTGCGTGGCGTAGAATTTACCTGCGCGAATGGCCTCGATGAGCGTCTGACGCTCCGTGCTGTCTGCCTCGACCATGATCCAGCCGCGGCAGGCGTCGTCGGCGTAATAGTGAACGTCGTCGGTGGCAATCAGACCGGGATAGCGGCCCATGCAGGCCAGCTGATCGGCAATGACGTCGGAATAGGCGCGGTCGCTCATGCCGCATTCGGACACGGCGTTGTAGATCTCCAACACGTCAAAGTCGCCAAAGGAGAGAAGATGCTCGGCGGTGTTCAAGCTCCACGCGGGATGTCCTGCGATGGCCAGCCCTCCGGCCTCCTTGATGGCCTTGACGGCGGCCGCCGCGTGAGCGTGAGAGCTTTCAAGCGTTCTGTCCCATTCGCGGGGTAGCGAGGGGGCGTATTCCATACCGACGCCGATGATATGCACCACGTTGGGGCAGTCGGCGCCGCCGATATTATATTCGCACCCCGAAAGCACGGTAAGACCACACATTTCGCACGGCTCGCCGTACAGCCAGTGGTCGGTAAGGGCAATGGCGTCATAGCCGGCGTCAGCATAGATGCGTGCCGCCTCCAGGGGCGTTTTTTGCCCATCCGTGAGCGTGGTGTGCAGGTGAAGTCCTACCTTCATTCTGGTTTTTCCGTGCATATCTGTAAACATGCTGATATTGCCTCCGATCCATGGTCGTTGATGCTCTTATTTTAGCACGAACGCCCCTTCAAATCAAGACCTTTTGCCTAAAAAAGGGGGTGAAAAACTGTGCAAGTAGCCAATTTTTCCCTTTGTGTTTGTAAGACCTTGAAAAAAGAGTGAAAAATATGTATAATGAGGGCAGTGTATCCTATATTACACCCTATAACTCTTATTTTGGAGGATCATAATTATGAGAAAAGTAAGAATTGGTATTATCGGTTGCGGCGGTATCGCCAACGGTAAGCACATGCCCTCTCTGGCAAAGCTGGGTAACGTCGAGATGGTCGCATTCTGTGATATCATCGTAGAGCGCGCTCAGAAGGCTAAGGAGCAGTACGGCACGCCCGACGCGGCTGTCTATGAGGACTACAAGGAACTCCTCAAGGACGAGACCATCGAGGTCGTTCACGTTTGCACTCCCAACCGTGCTCATAGCTTCATCACGGTCGATGCGCTGGAGGCAGGCAAGCACGTTATGTGCGAAAAGCCCATGGCGATCAATTCCGCGGAAGCAAAGAAGATGCTGGATGCCGCTGAGCGCACCGGCAAGAAGCTGACCATCGGTTATCAGTCCCGTCAGCGTCCCGACGCTATGTATATGAAGAAAGAGGCTTTGGACGGAACCTTCGGCGAGATCTACTACGCTAAGGCAACCGCTCTTCGCCGCAGAGCCGTTCCCACTTGGGGCGTATTCCTTAACGAGTACGAGCAGGGCGGCGGTCCTCTGATCGACATCGGTACTCACGCTCTCGACCTGACGCTGTGGATGATGGACAACTACAAGCCCAAGTACTGCATCGGTACGGCTTACCACAAGCTCAACAACGACACTAAGACGGGCAACGCGTGGGGTGACTGGGATCCTGCCAAGTTCACCGTTGAAGACAGCGCATTTGGTATGATCGTCATGGAAAACGGTGCGACCATCATGCTGGAGTCCTCTTGGGCCCTGAATATGTTGGATACTCGCGAGGCTATTACAACTGTTTGCGGTACCAAGGCCGGCGCTGATATGCTGGACGGTATCCGTATCAACGGTATCCGCAACGGTTGCCAGTACGTACTCAAGCCCTCGCTGGCTGCCGGCGGTGTTGCGTTCTACGACGGCAACGGCAACGAGGCTCCCGAGGTTCGCGAGGCTCGTCAGTGGATTGACGCTGTTATCAACGACAAGACCCCCTGCGTCACTCCCGAGCAGGCTTATACCATTACCCGCATTCTGGAGGGTATCTACACCTCCGCTAAGACTGGCGAGGCTTACTACTTCGATTGATCTTTTTGGAGGATGACACTATGAAATTGAGTGTTCTGGCCAATCTTTACGGTAACAAATCTCTGGACGAGACGCTGGCTATTCTGACCGGCCTCGGTGTTCATACCGTTGAACTGGGCGCGGGCGGATATCCCGGAAAGGCACATTGCAATCCGGAGGAGCTGCTGGCGGACGAGGCAAAATACGAGGCGTTTATTGCTACGCTGAAAAAATATGACGTGACCGTTTGCGCCCTGGCTGCGCACGGCAACGCGCTGCATCCCGATGCTGAGATCGCGGCGCAGTTTGACAAGGACTTCCGCAATGCTGTTCTGTTGGCGGAAAAGATGGGCGTGGATACCGTCATTACCTTCTCGGGTTGCCCCGGTGACCACGAGGGAGCCAAGTATCCCAACTGGGTCACCTGCCCCTGGCCTGATGATTATCTGAAGATCCTTGACTGGCAGTGGAATGAAAAGGTTATCCCGTATTGGAAGGAGGCTGCAGCTTTTGCCGTGGCACATCACGTGCCTCACATCGCCTTTGAGATGCATCCCGGCTTCTGCGTGTATAACCCCGAAACGCTGCTTCGCCTGCGTGCGGCAGTCGGTGACGCGATCGGCGCGAACTTTGACCCCTCGCACCTGATCTGGCAGGGTATGGATCCCGTAGCGGCCATCCGCGAGCTGGCGGGTGCCATCTACCATGTCCATGCCAAGGATACTAAGATCGATAGCTACAACGTGGCGAAGAACGGCGTCCTGGACACCAAGCACTACGGTGACGAGCTGCACCGTGCGTGGGTATTCCGTACGGTCGGCTACGGCAACGGTGAGAGCTACTGGAGAGATCTGGTTTCCAACCTGCGCCTGTGTGGCTATGACAAGGTGCTCTCCATTGAGCACGAGGACAGCCTGATGACCATCGACGAGGGTCTGCGCAAGGCTGTTGAGTTCCTCAAGGATGTGATCATCGAGGAGCCCAAGCCCACCACCATGAGTTGGGCATAAACCCGAATAAAATCAAAACACCATCCAAACGCGTGCGCGTTTGGGTGGTGTTTTTTTTGTTTTGGCACGGGACGGCACGAAAGGGTGCTGTTCGGCACCGGGATGTGTGGTATCATGCCGCCGTACAGGAAAGAAAGGAGGAGATGATATGGAATGACGAGTGAACAGGAAACGGTGTCGCGCAAGGGGCGCAAATGCGGCAAACAGCATTTACAGCACGTCGAACGAATGTTTCGCGACAGTAGCATCATTGAGCAGGCCGAGCGATATGTGAGCGGCTGTCTGGAGCACGGGCAACAAT
This sequence comes from Eubacteriales bacterium, assembly GCA_045614625.1. GTDB lineage: Bacteria > Bacillota > Clostridia > Oscillospirales > CAG-272 > SIG644. The sequence goes on along the minus strand of JAZLDE010000013.1, from coordinate 13,703 downwards.
TGGGAGATCGGGCACTATTTCCCAATCTTGCCGGCTTTGGACGGGCGATGGGCATTGGTCTTGCCGAACTGCAGCGGCTGGGCGGCCAATATCCCGCCGTGTATGATGCAATTTTAGCGGTGCTGGAGGACGGCGCGCTCAATGCGGAACGCATTCCCGGCAAGTCGGCTCTGTTGGCGATGACCTATTTTCGGCGCAGGCTTGGCTACGAGCAGCCCAAAGGAGAGGTTAAGCAGGAGAGCGCCAAGGAGGTGCGGGTGGTCTTTGACCACAACATCGAGGAGGACGGCAAATGAGAGGCAGGCAGACAGTTCACATCCACGGTACGCCCAATGAAAAACAGGCGCAATTTTTTGCCTCACGAGCACGTTACACAGCCTACGGCGGTGCGCGTGGCGGCGGTAAATCGTGGGCGTTGCGTCGCAAGCTGGTGGGACTTTGCTTGTGTTATCCGGGCATTCGCTGCCTTTTGGTGCGGCGGACGCTGGTCGAGCTGAAGGCCAATCACATTTTGCCGCTGTTGTCCGAGTATGGTGCTATTCTTCGGTTTTCATCGGGCGAGAACGCGTTTCTTTTGGACAACGGCAGTCGCATCGACTGCGGCTATTGCGACAGCGAGCGTGATGCTCTTCGCTATCAGGGGCAGGAGTACGATATCATTGCCATTGACGAGGCGACACAGTTGAGCGAAACGCAGTTTTCCTGTCTCAAAGCGGCGCTTCGCGGTGTACGGGATATGCCGCGGCGTATGTATCTGACCTGCAATCCCGGTGGTGTCGGTCACTCGTGGGTCAAGCGGCTGTTTATTGACCGCGATTTTCGCGCAGGAGAGTGCGCGGAGGACTACTGCTTTATCTCTGCGCGGGTGTGGGACAACACCGTGCTGACAAACTCGGATCCCGACTACGTACGAGGCCTTAAATCGTTGCCCGATCGTTTGCGTGCCGCCTGGTTAGATGGGCGGTGGGACGTGTTTGAGGGGCAATTCTTTTCCGAATTCGACGAGAATAAGCACACCTTGGGCGTGGGAGAGGAGAAAGGGCGCGCGGTGTGCTCGTTTGCGGCGATGGACTATGGATTTGACCGTTTGGCTGTGCTGCTGTTGAGCGAGGATGAGCACGGACGGCTGACGGTCGAGAGAGAGCTTTGCCGATCGGGACTGACGCTGGGCGAGGCGGCACGGCAGCTGGAAAGATTTCTTTCCGATGCGCCGCGTCGTGTTGAGTACGTTGTGGCTTCGCCTGACTTATGGAACAGGCGGCAGGACAGCGGTCTTTCGGGTGTGGCTGTCATGATGGGAGCGGCCAAGCTCCCACCGCTGTGTCGCGCGGATGACCGCCGCGTGGCTGGCTGGCGCCTGCTCCGTGAGTATCTGCACGGCAAGGATGGGACGAGCGATCTTCGCATTTCCAAGCGATGCACTGAATTGATTTCCTGTATGCAGTCTCTGTTGTGCGATCCGCACCGTCCCGAGGATGCCGCTGCGCATCCTCACGCGGTGACACACGCCCCCGAGGCGCTTCGATATGCTGTAATGAGCCGCGTCGGCATCACCGACGGGCAGGTACCCGAACATTCGGGCGCACAATTCCGCTTTTCTGTACGCGACATGTGGGATTGACCCACGGAAAGGAGAAAGACATGAAATATGAAACAATGAGCGATCGCACTCGCCAGGTGGTGATCGACTCCTTTGGCTCGCTGGACCGTTCGGTGGCGCTGTGCGGCGGTAAAGGCAGCTTTGAGCTGCGCAACCTTCGTTGCGAGAGAGATGGGTCGCTGACGCGTCGAGGCGGTCTTGTACCGCTGATCACGTTGGATGGCACTGTTCGCGGCGGTACGACAATCTTGCGCGAGGGCGTGCAGGAGCATTACGTCGTTGCGGGCAGTGGTGTGTATCATTTGTCTGAGGAAGACGGTGACATGCAGGCGACAAAGATCGGTGAGCTGACGACGGAGGAGGGAGACGTAAACTTTGCCTGCTGTGGCGGTGCGGTACTGCTGTTGGATGGTGCTCAGCTGTGGACGCTGACATCCGAAAGGATGGCTCCTACCGAAGCATACGTACCGTTGTACGGCAAGGATTGGTCACCGACCGACGTTGCGACGCACGCTATGCACGAGTCACCCAATTTGCTCTCACGCCGTTTGCGTGTGCGATACGTCTTGGGCGACGCGACCAAAAACGTCACGCTGAGCACGCTTGTTCCCGAGACGGTAGACGCACTTCTCATCAACGGCGAGCCGTACGGAGGCAGTATCAGCTACAGCTCGATCGCAAGGGCGGTGTCGATTGGACAGGAAATGCCTGCGGGGGCACAGGTTGAGGTCTACATGACCATGCCTGCCGAGTTTGCTGCTTTGCGAAGTGACGTTACTGCTTGCCGTCGCATGGTGGCCATCGGGCAGGCCGAGCAGCCTCGTATGATGTTCTACGATGGGACGGACGGAGCGAGCATTTATCTTGGCCGCGTGATCCCGCAAGCAGAATGCGATCATGTTCGCACGGTGGTGGCCGATGCTTGCATGCTGTACGTGAGAGAGCATGACAAAATAACGATCGGTGACGGCGTTCACGCGGTCACGGGCGCCTGCCGCCACTATGACCGTTCGCTGATCTTCACGGCGTGCGGCACATGGATGGCGGACGGTGAGGAAAACGCCGACGGAACGCTCAAGCTGATCCCCGTCAACACGACGCTGGGCTGCAGCAATGCGGGTGCTTTTTTGACGGTGGGCAACGCTCCGGTCAGCGTGTACGGTCATAGCGTGCTGCGCTGGAACAGCCGAACAGACGAGCGCGACGAATGTAACGCCATGGCTATTTCCATGCCCGTAGAAACGATGCTGCCTTCGGATTTTGGGCGGAGTGCGACGGTGTGCCTGGACGAGGAAAACGGAGACATCTGGTTTTACCGTCCCGACAGACAAGGACGCATATTCGTATACCAAACGGTGTGCGAGGGCTGGACAAGCTTTGACGGCTTTGCGCCGCACGTTGTCTTTGCTTTCGCGGGTAGAATCGGCATTGGCATCGGACAAACGCTTTACGTTATGAGCGAGGAGGCGACGGCTGACACGTTGGTCACCGAGGCGCATCCCGAGGGCGTGCGCGTGGGGATTGACGCGGAATACGCGGGCAGCTTTGCCGATTTCGGTCTGGCAACGCAAAGCAAGCGACTGTGCGCAGCAGAGGTCGTGGCGGCATGTGGCGATCAGACTGTGCAGCTGGTGCTTCAAAGCGTGAACGGCCGACGACAGCGCGTTCCCCTGCAAGGAGACGGAAACGAGATCTCCGTTATGCGGCGTCGCACGGGAATGGGACGTGTAAGATTTGTGCGTCTTGGCGTGCAAGCGGATCATGACGGGCCGATGCGTCTTTACGCCATCCGCTTGAATGCTCGTGGCGGAGCATGATGCGTGTCAACATCAAGAAAGGAGAAACAACATGAGAAAAACAAAAGCCTGGGAGCAATATGAGGCCGGGCGCGCCTACAAGCGACGCATTGGACTTTATGAAACTGTCGGGCGCAATCAGCGTTTTTATTGCGGCGAGCAATGGGGCGAAAGCGCGGCTGACCGCCCGTTGCCCAAGCCTGTTTTTAATCTTGTTCGCCGTGTGACCGACTATCTGGTTGGTGCGGTGGCGGGAGGCCGCTTGTCCGTGATCTATTCGGACGACTCGCTTCTCCCACAGCCCACAGCGGCGATGGAGGAGAGCATGCGGCGTAGTATCGCCCTGCTTAACAGGCACATGGGCTATCGCTGGGAACACTGCCACATGGACAAGCTGACCTATCGTCTGCTTTTAGATGCGGCGCTGTCGGGCGACGGTGTGCTTTACTGCTATCTGGATCCGCAGGCAGCGGACGGAGAGAGTGACATCAAAACGGTGGTTTGGGACAACTGCGAGCTGTATGCCGCCGATATGAATCGCGCAGACATTCAAAGTCAGGAATACATCCTGCTGGCAGGCAGAGAGTGTGTTGCGGCCTTGCGACGTGAGGCGCGTGCGGCAGGATGCTCGGACGAGCAGATCGCGGCTATTCGCTCGGATCTATCGACCATGATGGCAGGGGACGGTCGCCCCGTGCCTGAGCTTGAGGACGAGGAGCAGGCTAAGGCCACGGTGGTGCTCAAATTCTGGAAGCAGGATGGTATCGTCTGGTTTGAAAAATCGACTCGTGAGGTGGTCGTTCGCCGTGTGGCAACGAGCATGCATTTGTATCCCGTTGCGTATTTCAACTGGATGCCGACGTACGGCTCCTTCCACGGTACGGCACCTGTCAGCGGCATGATCGCCAATCAGAAATTTATCAACCGTGCCTACGCCATGATGATGAAGCACATGACGGATACGGCATTTTCCAAGGTCATTTACGATAAGAGCCGCATTCCCGAATGGACCAACGAGGTTGGTGAAGCTATCGCCGCGGTTGGTGGCAATCTGGCGGACGCGGTGCAGATCGTTGGCACGGGTCAGATGCAGGATGGCTATATGGCGCTGATCGAAAGTGCCATCTCCATGACCAAGGAAATGATGGGCGCGACCGATACGGTACTCGGTTCGGCACAAGCCAACAACACAAGCGCGATCCTTGCGTTGCAGGAGGCATCGCGCACGGCCTTACAGCACGTATGTTCGGCATATCAGCAGTGTATCGAGGACATGGCCAACGTTTGGGCGGACATGATGTGCGCGTATTGCGGAGACAAGACAATTCTGCCTCTTTTGAGTGAGGGCGAAAAGCAGATTGGAGAGATCGACTTTAGTGTGTTGCGCCACGGTATTTTGCGCGCTCGCGTTGAGGTTGGCAATCTGACGCAGTATAGTGCCAGCGGCACACAGAACACCCTTGAGAAGCTACTTGAGGGCGGACACATCACGCTCAAGCAATATCTGGAGCAGTTGCCGACGGGCATTTTGCCCATGCGCGGCCGTCTGATCGCTCAACTGGAGGAGAAAGGAGAAGATGCCGATGCAGGACAACGAAATGATGAATGAGGCGATCGATTGCCCGTTCGACGTGGAGGAGATCACGGAGGCGAATCTCACAGAGGAGGCGGAGACTACGTCCAAGCAGGAGGAGGACGTGGCGGCGACGATCGAAACGCTGTCGGCGCGTGTGCGCGAGCTTGAGCAGGAGATCGAAGCGCGAAACAGTTTGACAGATCGCATGACGCGCGAATGTGAGGAGTTTGAGGTGTATTTTCCTGAGGTGTCGCTTCGCACGCTTCCCGAAAGCGTATGGACACAGGTGCAGGCTGGGGTTCCGCTGGCGGCGGCCTACGCGCTGTACGAGCGCGGCTTGCAAAATCAGAGGAGGGCGGCCGAGGAGCAGACCGCCCGCAAGGATGCGCTCTCGGTCGGCTTGCCCGCCGCAGCGCAATCCAATTATTTTTCACCTTCGCAGGTGAGAGCCATGAGCAGACAAGAGGTGCGGGAAAACTACGACCGCATTTTCGAGAGCATGCGTCATTGGCAATAAATCAACAAAAAAGCCTTATCAAGGCATGAAAAACAAGGAGGAAAAAACAATGGCTATTTCTAATTTTATTTCTACTGTATGGAGTGAGACTCTGGCGTCCTCGCTGGACGCACGCTACGTTGCCGTTGCCAACTGCAACCGCGCGTACGAGGGTGACATCCGTGAGAAGGGCGCTGTCGTTAAGATCTGCGGCGTTGGTGACGTGTCTGTCGGTGATTACACCAAGAACACCGACATGTCCACGCCCCAGACGCTGGACGATACCGCGCGTGAGCTTTACATCGATCAGGCGAAGTATTTCAACTTCCAGATCGACGATATCGACCGCGCACAGTCCAGCCCTAAGCTGATGGGCGAGGCTATGCGTGTGGCGGCCGCCGCGCTGGCCAATACAGCCGATGCATACGTTTTCGGTCTGTACGCCGATGCGGGCAAGAGCATCAAGAACGACGCTGTCACCGCTGACAACGTCATGGATATGCTCATCTCCGCACGCACCGCGCTGTACGGCAGCGGTGTAGGCGACTCGTCCGACGTTGTGCTGGAGGTTTCTCCCGAGATCGCCGCGCTTATTCTCAAGGCCAAAATCACGCTGTCGACCGACAACGGTGAGGCATTGGAGACGGGCTGCCTTGGCAGCGTTGGCGGTTGCAAGGTCTACGTCAGCCCCAATATCGTCAAGGAAACGGGCGATGGTGTGACCTATCACAAGTGCCTGGCAAGAACCAAGCGCGCTATTGCGTTTGCCGAGCAGTTGTCCGAGATCGACGCTTACCGTCCCGAGAAGCGCTTTGCAGATGCGGTCAAGGGTCTTCATCTGTACGGTGCTAAGGTGGTACATCCCGCCGAGATGATCCTGCTCGACCTGGGTATCGCCGCTTAAGGAGGGCGTATGACCAATCGCGAGATTTACGATGCGGCGTTGGCTCTTTTGGCTGAGGAGCAATATGAGGACTGCGCGGACTATGAGTCGCGCGCGCCCTATCTGCTGGCCGCGTTTGTCAACGAATGTTGCGAGGTGAACGGATTCTATCACGCGGCGCACGGTGAGGGAGCAGAGGCGAAGGAGGGCTGTGTTATGCTGGATCTGGACGGTGAATTTCCGCTCCATACCCGCTTTGCAAGCGCGGCGGCCTCTTATCTTGCGGCGTTGCTGGTCGAGGCGGAGAGCGAGACGCTGTCTGACCGCCTGTTCGCGCGCTATGCCGATGAGATCACCCGCATCCGCTGTGAGGGCTGTTCGGGAAGCTCAACGTCCATCCGCGACGTATACGGCTTTGTGTAAGCTGTAATTAAAAAGGGGAGAAGCCTTGAAGAAGGCTTCTCCCTGATTTTTATTCCTGTGATTCGGATTCGAGCTGATTGAGCAGGCGGTTATTGAATTCTTCTGCGGTGTTGTAGCCCATACGCTTCTGGCGGTTGTTCATGGCCGCGATCTCAAGGATGATGGCCAGGTTACGTCCGGGGCTGACAGGAATGGTCATGGCGGGCAGCTTGAGACCGAGAATTTCAATGGTCTCCCCATCCATGCCCAAACGGTCGTAGGGCTTGCCCTGCTCCCAAGGCTCAAGGTTGATGACCATATCGATCTTTTCCGTGTCCTTGACGGCACCCATACCGAACAGTCTGCAGACATCGACGATGCCGATACCGCGCAATTCTGCGTAGTGGCGAATGATATCGGGGGCAGAGCCGACGAGCGCCTTGGACGAAACACGCTTGATCTCAACGGCGTCGTCTGCGATCAGACGGTGACCTCTCTTGACCAGCTCGATTGCCGTCTCACTCTTGCCGACACCGCTGTCGCCCAGAATGAGAATACCCTCACCATAGACCTCGACGAGCACGCCGTGGCGGGTGATGCGGGGAGCGAGGTGGACGTTAAGCGAGCCGATCAGGGACGCCATTAACGGGCTGGTTTGCTCATTCGTGCGGAACAGAGGCACGCCGATCTCACGGCAGCTTTGTTCCAGCGCGGGCGGTACGGCATGCCCCGACGTCAGTACAATGGCGACGGGACGGGCGTTGACCAGCGCCATCAGGCGTTTGGCGCTCTCATCCTCGCCAAGCGAGCGCAGGTAGTGGATCTCGGCGTTACCGATGATCTGAATACGGGCATTTTCAAAGCGTTGATAATAGCCGCCGAGGGCAAGGCCGGGACGGTTGACCTCGGGCGTGGTGAGCTGAATATTCTCAAAATGCGCGGGAATGACGATCTTTTCAAGCGAAAATTCGTCTGCGATTTTGGAAAGCGGGATGGTATATTTTGACATGGCGTTCCTCCTTGTGCGGTGGTTTGACCGTGACTATTCTTCTCATAGTATAACATGAAAAGGCCTGCTTGTCTACCCCCGTCGCACAATTTTGTTCGGTTTTGTCACGTATTGGAGCGGTATCATATACTGGCATTGGACCGTTGGCGCGGCCGACGGGGAAAGGAGATGGTAGGATATGAAATTGGATCGCAATGCAATCAGGCGCCTGCTTGCCCTCAACGACGCACAGCTCAAGGCGCTGATCACGCGGCTGGCAGGGGAGAGTGGGATCGATTTGGCGGGGATATCCATTCGTCCCGATGATATTGCCTCGGTGCGTCGGGCGTTGGAGATGGCAACAGACGAGGACATTACTCTTGCGGCACAGCAGATCGAGCAGATGCGCCGCGGCAGATCATGACGGGAGGACAGAGCATGCAAGAGGCGACCTCCCGTCACACGCTCGAAGAGATTTTGAGTGCCGTTGAGCAGGATGAGGCCCTGAAAAGCGCGCCCTCGGATACGCCGAGCGAGCCGTCGGGGGAGGAGGGGCAGGGGGATGCGCTTGGCGGCTTGGGGGCGTTGCTCAGCCGCCCCGAGCTGTTGGCAAAGCTGCCATTGCTACTCAAAGCGGTGCAGACGCTGACCGAGCCTGCGGCGAAAGAAAAAGAAATCAAAAAGCCGGACACGCCCGTTGCGCTCTTGTGCGCGCTGCGCCCCTATCTGAACGAGCACCGCCGTCAGGCGTTGGAGACCATGATACGGGTATCGAAATTGAGCGAGTCGCTCCGATCACTACAGTAGGGGAGGAAAACTATGTACACACAACGACGCACACCGCCCGAGGTCGGGGGGATTCCGCAAAATTACAGCGGAAACGCCTTTCGCTATCCTCCCATTGGCGCGCTCGGGCAGGAAAGCGTTTCTGACGTGACCTCTGATGCGCCGCCACCCCAAGAGGCTGTACCTGAACAAAGACAAGAGAATTATCCCGTTGCGTTTGAGTCGCATGCAGCCAAGCCCGAAGACCGGTCCGGTTTTCTTTCCTTGCTTGGCGGGCATGGCATTGGCAATGAGGAATTGTTGTTGCTTGGTCTATGTCTTTTGCTGGCGGGAGATGGCGGTGGGCTTTTTGGTACCAGGGGCGGCAAAGGGGACGTAGTACCGTACTTATTACTACTACTCTTTTTGGGCTGAAAAAACAAGGCTGTCACAGCGTGACAGCCTTGTTGAAGTCAGTTTTATTTCATGGTGAGAAGATCGATCGAGGCACCGTATTCGGTCCATTCCAGCTCGAGCTGGGCGCGCTGCTCCTCGATGAGAAGCTCGGCCTCGGCATACTGATACCGCTTGAGCAGCTCACTCAGATTGGCAATGATGTACTGCTCGTTGAGCGGCTGGCGCTCAATGACATAAAAACCGTCCTCGCACTCAACGACGCCGCTCAGCCCGCCGATCTCAAGTGCAAACGCGGCCTGCTCGTATTCAATGTCATATTCACCGTAGGTGAAGTGATAAGGCATGCCGGTGGAGAGAAGATCCTCGTTGTAGGTGGAGCCGATGAGCTCCTTGATGGGCGTTCCGTTTTGCAGCATCTCGTAAACAACATTAGCGCGTCTGCGATTCTCCTCAATGTCATCGCCGGGGTCGTTGCCGATGTAAACGTGGTAGGTCGCGCAGAAGTTTTCGTCATCCAGCGCGTAGGGGAGAAAATCCTTTTCGCTTTTGAGGATCATTTCCATATCCATCATAACGTAGATCATTTCTGTCTCGCACAGGTCCGTGGCCAGCGTGAAACGAACGAAATGGTCGGTCATATACATTTCCTCAAGGGCGGCGATGTAATTTTTACGTCCGCCAAGATCGGCAACCGTTTCGTCGATCATCTCCTGGACAGCCTTCTGAATGGCCTTTTCCTCGGGATTAATATTGAAGTCGCGACAAATCGAAAGAATGGCGTAGTTGATCTTCAGGCTGGTTTCCACCTTTTCTTTGAGCATAGGCAGATACTTGGCTGTCTTTTCGGGATCGGTCCAGATGTCCTTGCCGTAGCGAGCGGCCAGCTCGTCGCGGTAGGCCAGCGTGACGTAGCGCAGCTCTTCGTAATATACGTCGTAGCCATCGCACGTGGCAACGACCATGATGTCCTGCTCACTTGGTTCAATGGGCTTGGAGGACGAGGAGCAAGCGCTCAGCAGCGTGGCAATCAAAACAAGGCAAAGGACAAGGCAAATGGCCCTTTTTCCGTGATAAACAGGGTGTGTCATGAAGCAGAAAACCTACTTTCTAAAGATTTATGCCCCTATTATACTCTTCTTTTGTGACCGCAATATGAATAAGTGGGCCAAAAACAATATTTTTTTTGAAAAAATCAAAAAAGACTATACAAACGGAGCATAAAATGATATAATAAGTTCAGTATGTACTCTGATATGTGGCTTGCCACGGAAAGAACAGGAATACAACATGAAACATATTTACTTGATCAATCCCGCCGCGGGAAGAAGCGATGCGACCGATGCACTCAGCGAAAAGATCCGTGCGGCTTACGCGACGGTGGCTGACGTAGAATTGGAAATTTATAAAACGAAGGGCGTGGGCGATGCGACGCGCTACGTGCGCGAGTGCTGTGAGCGCTATACTGACGAGCCGCTGTATTTTTACGCCTGCGGCGGTGACGGAACGTTCAGTGAGGTGGCAGGCGGCGCGGTCGGTTATGCCAATGCGGCTGTAGGACTTGTTCCCGTGGGCACGGGCAACGACTTTATGCGTGGCTTTTTCGGCAAGGATCGCTTTATGAATATCGAAGCGCAGCGCGACGGCGAGGTTGTCGATCTGGATATGATCCGCTGCAATCACACATACGGTGTCAATCTGCTCAACACGGGCTTTGACTGTGAGGTCGTGGTCAAGACGTCCGAGATCAAGCGCAGTAAGCTGGTGCCGCGCGGCATGGCCTACGGCATGGGTGTGGCAATCGAGCTGGTACGCAAGCCCGGCGTCAACGTTGAAATTTCGATTGACGATGGTGAGGCGCGAAAAAAAGAGCTGTTGCTCTGCGCGATCGGCAACGGTGCTCGTTACGGCGGTGGCTTTACGCCGCTTCCGTTTGCTTCCATGCGTGACGGTCTGCTGGACGTGTGCATCGTCAAAAACGTCAGCCGCGCGAAATTTGTTTCTCTGGTAGGCTCATATAAAAAGGGAACGCACGTCATTCCTCAAAACGCGGACATTCTCGAATATCTGCGTTGCCGCAAGGTACATATGAAATTTGACCGCCCTCAAAACGTTTGCTTGGACGGCGAGGTGCGCAAAATGACCGAGTGCGATATCGAGGTCATTCCCGGTGGCTTGCATTTCATTTTACCTACCGGATGCGCGACTATCATTCGCCCCGAGTTTTGCGGCGACGTCCAAAAGCAGGAGGAGATCCTTCCTGTCGGATGATTGACAAAGGATGGTAACATGGATATTCTGGTGATCTCGGATACGCACGGCCGACGCTATGCGATCGAGCAACTACTTTCACAACTGAATTTTCGTCCGTCAACGGTGCTGTTTCTCGGTGACGGTCTGCGCGACTTGTCCGTGATCACGGGAAGCGAGCGTTATGATGGTGTTTCGGTCTTTGCGGTGGCAGGCAACTGCGACGGCTCGATCATTTTTCCATCCGACGAGCCTGAGGTTCGGACGGTTGTGTTCGGCACGACGCGCATCGTGATGATGCACGGCCATACCTTCGACGTTAAGTGGGGCTTGGGTGAGGCGATCTGCTACGCCGCTAAGCATAACGCGGATGTGCTGCTCTATGGGCACACGCACGCCCCCTATGAAAAAACGCTGCCCGCAGGCGATCGGCTACGCGATGGTACGGTATTGCAAAAGCCGCTACTCGTGGCCAATCCCGGCAGTCTCGGTTCACCGAGCTACGGGCAACAGCCAAGCTTTGGCGTATTGACCATACGGGACGGACAGCTGCTGTTTTCTCATGGCGTTTTGAACGCATAAAAAAGCCGCCGAGGAACGCGCCCTTAGGCGTTCTTCGGCGGCGGTTTCGCGCACGGGGGAGATCGGGGTTAACGATTTCGGTTCGGCGCGCGACTTTGACTGAACGATCTGAGAGAGCGGGATCGACAGATCAAATGCTGATGGCGGGGGTCTCTTCGACCAGATCGGCCTGCATATCCAGCTCAGCCTGACGAGCGGCCTCAGCGGCCAGCTCCTGCTCGTATGCCTCGATAACGGCATCCTCCAGCGACGCGCGGAACTGCGAGTTGATGGGGTGAACGATATCACGGTAGGTATCATCAGGGTTCTTACGGCTGGGCATTACGATAAAGAACTTGTCGCGGGCGTTGATGACCTTAATGTCATGAACGGCCAGCTGACCGTCAAACGTGACCGAAACGATGGCCTTCATAGGGCCTTCGTCGAACAGCTTTCTGACTTTGACATCGGTAATTTGCATGGTTTGTCCTCCTCCTGTTAGAATCGCGTTGGTGATGGTTTTCCTTTTACAGCATTAGTATAAAGTAGAAATGTGACAAATATTCAAGCGGAGTTGGTTTTTTTTGTGAAAATCTTGTTCAAAATCCAATATTCCGTTAATAAAATATGAATTTTTTTGCAAAAGCGAAAAAATGGAAAGGTGGCAGACGTGTCCACGCCTAATACACATTACGGCCGCGCGCTATCCGATATGCTAGCGTCGGTCGAAGCAATATATTTTCTTGGCATCGGCGGTATCAGTATGTCCTCGTTGGCTATGCTCACCGCCCGGCGCGGCATTCGTGTCGGCGGCTACGACCGCACGCGAAGCGAGGTGACGGGACGGCTGGAGGCGGCCGGTGTCGTCGTGCACGACGATATTGATCCTTCGCATCTGGATTCTTACGATGCGGTGGTCTATACCGTAGCCATTGCCGAGGATCATCCCGAATACGTAGAGGCGCAAAAGCGGGGGCTACCGCTCATTTCCCGCGCCGACTATCTGGGGTACTTAATGCTTGGCTATCGCGACCGTATCGGCATGGCAGGCAGCCATGGAAAGAGCACGGCCACCTGCATGTGCGCTCAGATCTTTATGAGTGCCGACACCGATCCAACTGTTATGTCGGGTGCTCCCATGCGTTCGATGGGCGGTGCGTTCCGCTTGGGTAAGCAGAACAGCATGATCTTTGAGGCCTGCGAATACAAGGACTCGTTTCTGGATTTCAATCCCAGCGTGTCGGTCATCCTCAACTGCGAGCTGGATCACGTGGACTATTTTAAGAGCATGGAGCAGCTGCGCGCTTCGTTTGCCGCTTTTGCCGATCGTGCAAGTGAGGAAGGCTGTGTCATCTATAATGCGGACGATGAGCAGACACGTCTTGCCATGCAGAGCATCATCGCGTGTCGGGTGACGTTTGGTCGCGAGGATCAGACGGCTGACTACCGCGCGACAAGCGTGACGCTGGAGGGCGGCTATGCTGCATTTGATCTGTGGCATAAGGATCGCCCCATGGGCCGCGTACATTTGCGTGTGCCCGGTGCGCATAACGTTTACAACGCGCTGGCAGCGGCCGCCGCGGCGCACGAGTGTGGTATCTGCTCGCGTGATATCGTAAAGGGTCTGGAAGAATTTGAGGGTGCGGTTCGTCGCATGGAATACAAGGGCAAGATGAACGGCGCGATCGTATTCGACGACTACGGTCATCATCCCACCGAGGTCAAGGCGACGCTGCACGAGTCCCGACTTTTGGGGCAGGGGAGACTTATCTGTGCCTTCCAGCCTCATACCTACAGCCGTACGGCGACGCTGTTTGACGATTACGTCGATGCCTTGATGGAAGCCGACGAGATCGTGGTTGCGCCTATCTATGCGGCGCGCGAGACGGACGACTGCGGTGTCAGCGCGACAAAGCTGGCGGCGGCTGTCAACGAAAAAGCAGGCAAAACCGTGGCGCTGGGCTGTGAGGAC
>JAZLDE010000012.1:0-3379 GCA_045614625.1 Eubacteriales bacterium | reverse complement strand
CCGAGCTGGATATCTGGCATCCGCTCTCGACCGCCTCGCTGGAAGCGCGCTTGCAACAGCTGCTGACCGACGGCCTGACTCGCCCGACCGCCATTCGCTATTCCTCGGGCGGTGACGACATACGTCTGATTTCCTACGCTGAACGCCTCACCCCCGTAGCGGCAGGTGTGTTCGTTGATTTTGATATAACACAGCCCCCGAAAAAGGTGATCGTTGCCTACGGTCGCATTACGGCCGAGGCGCTGGCCGCTACACAGAAAAGCGGACAGAACGTCGGTATGATGGTGTTGGAACGCCTGCGCCCCTGCGCCGACGTGGCCGAGGCTCTTGCGGCGATGGTCGCGAGCGGCACGGAAAAGATCGTCTTCTGCGAGGAGGGCATCCGCGCAGGAGGTCTTGGCATGAGCCTTACGACGGCATTGGCGGAACGCCTGGGCGGCAAAACGCATCCTTCGGTGCGTATCGTTGCCATTGACAACGAGCGCGTCACCCCCGACGCCAAGGCTAGACAGAGCATGTTCGATGCGACGGGCATTGGCGAAGCTGATATTTTACGGGCTATATGTGAATAAAAGGAGGGGGAGACCGTGAGGTCTGCCGCTTTTGTGTTAAAATTACTTCTGTTCGCCCGTCAGGCAAATGTTGTCGAGCTTGACAGTATATTCGTCGCTTCCGAGCTTGCTTGTGTCAATAATGTAGAAGCGGATGAAATCAATTTGAGAAATGTCAAATTTTTCTGCGGATGCACTGTTTTCCTTTGCCATGCTCAAGGGGAATATGACGTGATTCCAACCCTGTTTGAGCTCTTGTCCCGCCAGACCGTAGCGTACAATGTCTTCCCAAGTGAACAGCAATTCCTCGTAGTCGCACGTGCCGCTCGAGGTGATCTCCAGCGCGGCCGCGGCAGAGGGGAAGAAATTGCCCGTCAGCAATGACAGATCGGAAACGTACAGATCAAACTCCAACATATCCATACCCGTGGCGTCAATGGGGGATTTGAACACATTGGGGGAAATGATGGGCGAGCCCTTGCTGAAGGCGGCCGACGCGCAACCGCTACCGTGCAACGCATTCTGCGTGTCAAGCGTCATGTGCGCCAGCGGAGAATCGCAGTTAAGCAGAGGAATGCTGACGCGGTTATCGCCTAGGACGGGAGGCTTGAATTCCTCGATGACGGGCTGATAATCGATGGCCAAATAATAGCAAAGCTTGCGTGATTTATAACCATCACCAAAGTTTTGGTTCAAATCGCAGGAAACCATGAGATAATAAATACCGGCCTCTTGTGGAAAATCCAAACACAGTATCTCACCGCTGATCGTATAGTCACTGCTTTCGACCACTCTGAAGTTTTTATCATAGATTTTATATTGCACCGTATCGACCAAACGAAGCTGCAATCTGGGGGCCCCTGTGAATGTTACCGGCTCCATTTTTCGAAGATCAGTCAATTTCGGCAGTTCAAAATTGATGGTTTGATCGAGAAGATTCACGGATTGAATATAAAAATTATACACGCCGATTGCTTCATACGGATCGGAATTGGGGACATGAACCTGTAATGATTCGATAGCGTTGGGATCAATACGCGTGTACGTGCTCTTTTTCGCGCCTTCCGTGACAGCCATCGTAGTTTTTGCCCGATTGTTTTCGTCGCGCTGTACCGCAATTTGAATATTGGATTTTTTCCAAACCCCGTCGTCCTGCGGAAACCACAGTTCAATTTTATCATCGACGTAGGAATATTTACCGTACAAGCCCTTTCCGGTATCGGTGTCCATGAGATATACGCGGCCGTCAAGCTGGAAATTGAAATGATAAGGAAGGTCCTTGTCTCCACGTCCCCAATATAACCAATCGGGCGACCAGTAACCTGAAAGATGGCCTACCCATAAAGAAGGCTCAGGCAGCGTGATCTCGGGTTCGGCGGGCTTTTCATCCTGCTGAATGGCAAAGTAGCAATGAAGCATGTAATCCAGTCCATCGCCGTTCCCTACATTGGCATAATAGCGAATATGATAGTAATATACCTGACCGTCGGGGATGGTAGGAATATTACCCTGCACAGCAGAAGGATGAGTGAAATCGCACTCGCCTTGCTCGTATATTGTTCCGTCTGTGCGGTATATGGTATAATATGCAATATCGCAGTAGGACGTGGGGTAGATGGTGTGGCCGTTTGAATCCAGTGAAATGGGAGTCATCGTTTTAAAAATCTTGATGTCAGGGCAGGTGAATTCAAAACTGTCATAAGGATAGTTAAGAGATTCCACCTCAATACGCTCGAAGTAAAGTTGGATTTGTTGAGATTCAATGGCGGTGTAATTATCAATATTACCAATATGGAAAGCGGGCAAGTCGAAAGTGGTCCGCGAGTATGTCAGGGTTCCGTTTTCATCGGTTACGTGAAGCTTATATTTATCGATATAGCTACCTTTTTCAAATTCGATTTGAATGGAATGCTCATACCATTCACCGTTATCATCCAAGACCCAAACGGTGACACGAGCTCTCCTTTGCGAATATATTTCGTTACCGTACGTATATTCACCCTGGATACTTTCTCCCGTTTCGGCATTTACCATATAAAACTGATAGGAAGGGGTGAAGACGAAGTGGATCGGGCTTTGGGAATGATCTTCATAAGTGTAGAACCAAGCCGCGCACAACTCATCGACTAAATTATAGGCAGGCATTTCGGGTTTGCCTGTTGGTGCGGGTGTGACGGGCTCGTCAACTTCTTCCTCACCGATTTGAACGGTCAGGTAATAGTGAAGCTCAATATCTCGAATGGTGCTTGAGGATGTATACATGCAACCCAGATCAACGTAATACAGGCCGTTTTCCTCAAGAGCGTCAAGATAAAAGTTGCCCTCGATATCGATTTTTTGCGATCCTTCATCAAGCAAATTCATGTGCTTGTCGTATACTTTGTAGTCGACGACATCTGCCAGCCCCACAAAAAAGCTTGGCGCGCTATCAAATTTCATAGAGGTAAGCTCCGAATACACGGGGGCGATGTGACCCAAATTGATCCCAAGAGTGTCAAATCTCACGCTTCCAATGTAAAAGTCCCATACATCGATTTCTGTTTCTGCTGCTTCAAAAGTGCCGCGTATTGACAAATTGGCGACGTTGGTGTCTTCGATCCTATCAAAGATCAATCCGCCCGCATACAAGTGGGTTTGGTCGGATTGAGTGCTGATCTTCATTTTCCCGTACAGCACCCATTGTTGCTCCGAATCCAAGGTGTAGATTTGGATATGATCATCTGCTACCGAATATTTTCCAAGCGTGCTTTTGCTGTCGATCTCTTCAAAAACGTAGGCACGACCATCGCTTTGGAAGTTAAGAACGATAACGCTAGCCGGTATGCCGG
>JAZLDE010000011.1:0-18232 GCA_045614625.1 Eubacteriales bacterium | reverse complement strand
GGAGGCAACGTCGGTATCCCAAATTTTCGAGCCCTTCCCGCCGGTGAATTTCCCACGAAGATCCATTTTTACGATATCGCTGCCAAACTTGGTAAGGAGCATCTGATACAGCGAAGCGCTGTCCTCACTGTACATGACGGGAAGATACCCCTCCACGCCGCAAACGGTGGTGGCAATATTGGAGGTGTAGGGCGCGGTCGGATCCCATACCACAATGCCGCGATCCTCGATCTGCGCTTCAAACGTGCTCAAGAGAGCATCGATGTTCTCAATGCTTTTTTGCTTTTTACCATAAAGCAGACCATCGGTGGTGGCACGCAGGAAGCGGAACCAGTTCATGGAATCACCGTCATTTACGTACAAGACAGGCTCATCTCGGTTGAGCAGACCTTGCAAGCTGACGGAAAATTTCATCATGTCATAGTTGAGTGCCGCGTTTTTGGTCGCATTTTTGAACACATTCTGATGCACGACGTAGATATCGCCGTTTTCACCGCTGTCAGCATCCGGTGCTTCCTTGAAATTACTAAGATCAGAAAAATCAATGTCCTCGAAGCCAACGTAAGTTTCCGGCAACTCGTCATCAGGGTCTTTTTCAGGCGGCGTTTCCGGCGGTGTTTCCGGCGTATTATCGGGAGGAACAGGCCGGTTGTTGCAGCCCGTTGCCAAAGGAAGTACGAACAAAAGTGAAAGAGCCAAACAAAGAAGTCTATAAAGATACCGAGTTTTCATGAACAGATCCTCCTGTTTCTTTGATAAAAACAGTATAATACGCCTATGAAAAAATGTCAAGGGGAAACTTCTTTTAAAATATCCCTAACAACGTTTTTTATAAATTCTTCAACAAAAACTCCAAAATCCATTGACTTTGCCTTGATTTCTTTGTATAATTGTGGTAACAAAATACCAAGGAGGACATTGTTATGCCCGCAAAACAAAAACTGTACACCATTGAAGTAGAAAAGATGCTTGCCGAGTGCCAAGGCAACACCGTTCTGCGTTACGATATGCTCAAGCTCGTCGTTGCCGTGCAGGGACTTCGCAACCGCGATTTCCCGGAGATCTATCTGTACTGGCAGGAGTCGGACTATTTCTGGCTGGACTACATGATGAAGGAGGGCAACTTCATGCATGGCATGGAGCTTGTTCCGGTGAACACGTTTGACGAATTTCTTTCGCTGTACGCTGATTTCATCCGTGCTTGCGGTCTTGCGCTCTGGGAATTTGCCGTTCCCGCGACCATGAACGTCGCTACCACCGCCTGCGGTGTCGACGGCTATCTGCCTGTGCGTTTCAGCACAGAGGAAAACAGCATTATGAACCGTGTGACGGCCGCGACGGGGGTAGAGGTCAAGCTCAACCTCGTTGGCAAGTTTACGGGTAAGGGAATAGTTCCCGATACCGACCGTCCCTCGACGGGCCCGACCAAGTGCGACGCCTATGTCTGGGCGCTGGAGAAGTACATGGAAAAGACCAATCCCACGCTGCTCGTCTACATGGCAGATGGTGGCGGATACAGACGCGGCGAGCCCTACTATCCTGATCTTGGCAATCTGTTCGTTCCCAACCATGACTATGCCATCTCTAAAGCAGCCTTCGTCTTTGACGTGTCCTGCTGGGATGACGAGGCCCCTTGGGACGATCCCGATCAGCCCATCGGCGCGGACTTTGCCATCATGCAAGAGGTGTTCATGCGCCAGTACAAAAAGACGGACGGTCAGGAGATGACTACCGTTGGCGGCTTCATCCCGTGGCACATCAAGTATACCAACGCGGGCGGCAAGGGCTCGCACGAGGGTGTTGACAGTGAATGGAGATTTACGGAGGTTCTGTCCTGCTACAACTGTGTCAAGGATGCCGACGCTGCAGGCTATTGCGGTTTGGCAAATGCCTCTGCGTTTACCCATTTCCCGCTGGACGAAAAGTACCACAATCCTCGTCCCGAGACGGTCGAGGAATACGATCCCAATAAGACCTACGTCCTGTTCTACGTCGGCGACTACGATGCAGGTGCCTGGACGGCCAAGCACATTCCGCGCTGGTACAAGGATCCCATGCTGGGCAAGAACCCGTTGATGTGGTGCTTTAATCCCAATTTGTCCGATCGTATCCCCATGGCATTTGACTTCATCTATAAGAATTACACCAAGAACGACTATTTCGAGGCAGGCGATAGCGGCGCGGGCTATAACAATCCTCGTCTTCTCTACGAGCCTCGCCCCTTCTCGAATCTTCCCGACGGTCACGCCGTCAACGACGCGCACAATAAAAAGTATTTCGATCGCTTTGATATCGAGATCATCGGCTTTATCATCGACGGACACAAGCCCACGACCGAGCAGGAGATGCGCGATTTCTCCGAGTACATCATCGGTGGCAGCATGAACAACGGCCCGATCGAAACGACCATCGTAAACGGAGCCGTCTATATGCGCGAGACCTGCGACGCGGGCGCAGAGAAGGTTGACATCGACAAGTGCGTCAATTTGATGCTGCATTTCGTCGATCATATGCCCAAGGAAAAGAAGTTCCATATCTTCCGTACCATTCTGGTCTCTCCCACCGACCATGATCGTCTCATGGAGGGCCTGAAGGCTGCCCGTCCTGAGGCTAACTTCACGTTGGTCGACCCCTATAACTTCTTCCGCATGGCGAAAGAGGCCAAAGAGAAGGGCTTGGCATGGTAAAGAGGTTCACGTTGTGCCTTTTGGCTCTATTGATGCTCGTGAGCGCTGTGGCATGCACTCCGACGCCCACCCCGCCACCTGAGCAGGATGACCCGACCGACGGTCCGACCGACGGTCCGACCGACGAGCCTTCGGCACCGCCGCGCGAGGGGCTGTTGATTTCGAAGCAAACTGCCATCGTGTGCGCCTCTGCGTACGACGTGTATGTGGATCGTGCTGTGATGATGCTACAGTCGGCCATCAAAGATGCAACGGGGCTGTCCTTGCCCATTATCAACGATAAGGGAGAAGCATATCCACAGGAGATCGTTGTCGGCCTGTGCGCCCGTGTCGATGCGGTTGACTCTCCCATCTCGTTTAATAATGAGAAATTGATCCTTGCCGTCGAGAACACGGCGGAGCTGTATTGTCTTGTCCGTGCGTTTTCGGATCGTGTGCCCGAGCTGTGTGAAAAGGACAGCGAGGGCGGATGGCATCTGTATCAGGATACCGTCCTGCCGCTGGCCGATATGACCACGGCATATGACACAAACGTCCGGGTGCTGACCCAAAATCTGCGCTATGCCAACGATGCCGACGGCAACAGCGTTGCCGAACGCTCGCTTCGCTTTGCCGCCTTGGTTCAAGAATACCGTCCCGATATTATCGGTACACAGGAAGCCACACCGCTGTGGACGCAATATCTGACCGAGAACTTTTCGGATGAATACGGTATGATCGGTGTATTCCGTGACGGCACGGGACACGCAGGCGACGAGGCCAATTACGTGCTGTATCGCAAGGATCGCTTTGAGCTGGTAGACAGCGGAACGTTCTGGCTAACCGACTTGCCCGATCAGGTTGGGAAAGTCGAGGGGGCGCTGTGCAACCGCATTTGCACTTGGGCTTGGCTGCGTGACCTGCGTACCGACAAGCTTTTAATGATCGCCAACACCCACCTTGACCATTCCAACGACGCCATCCGCAAGGTGCAGATCGAGGCGTTGCTGGGCTATCTGGCCAACGATATAGAGAATTACCCCGTATTTATGACGGGTGACTTCAACGCGCTGCGTACCTCTGAGCCATACAAGACCATTCTCGGTGCAGGGCTGTACGATGGGGAAAAACGGGCGTGGCTGAATGATTCTGATCTGAATTATACCTGCCACTTGTACCGCGGGCACGGTGATACCATCGACTACTGCTTTTTCAGTAAGCAATGGACGCCTATGTACGCAAGGATCGTCAGCGACGATTATGGCGGATACGTGTCTGACCATTACGGCGTCGTTGTCGATTTTGTTCACTTCGAATCGTGATCGACGAAGAAAAACAAAAAAATTCAAAAAAAATTTGAAAAAGGGCTTGACAGATCGAATTTACTGTGTTATAATAGGCAGGTCGCAGGGCAATCGTCCGCGGCACTGCTGGTATGGCTCAGTCGGTAGAGCACGTCATTGGTAATGACGAGGTCATCAGTTCGATTCTGATTACCAGCTCCAAAAAGCACATTGCAATGCAATGTGCTTTTTTGCTATCATGTTCAAAAGAGGCGTTGTGATATGAAAAAACGAACGATAATTACTGTGCTGACGTGCCTTATGCTACTTTCGTGCTTGCTTCTGCTTATGGGATGTGATGAAAGCCTATCCTCCGGTAACACAACCACGGATAAGACGATTATTTCGGGCCCCGGTTACGTTGGCGACGGTGCGTTTGAACAGCTCCCAACGGATAACGGCCCCCAGGAATATGCCGGCGTTCGCAAGGGCATGACCTACGAGGAGGTCGTCGCTCTGCTTGGCGAAGAGCCGCCTACCGTTCCGCTTGGACAGCCGGGAGAGAAGTGCTGGGTGCTGGAGGACGGCACGCGGTTGTATCTTACCTTCCAAACCAGGCTATACGTTAACAGCACCGAAGGCGAGACCAGAAGTGAAACGATCGTTTTGCGCATACGTGTAGAAACGGAATCATAATAATTTTGCTCCCGGCACAAGAATATTGTGTCGGGGGCATTTTTATACCGCGAAAGAAATGTAAAAATGGGAGTTTGAGGGAAACTTCTTTCAAGAAGTTTCCCTCAAACCGTTTTGCTTACACCATTACCGTCTGCCGTGAATGGCGCTCCTTACGCTCGGCGGGTGAGCCGTAAACAGCACCCGTGCCGAGAGCGTCCTCGATCATGAGAAGACGGTTGTATTTGGCGATGCGCTCGCTCCTGCAAGGCGCACCTGTTTTGATAAAGCGAGCGCCCGTAGCGACGGCAAGATCGGCAATGACCGCATCCTCGGTCTCGCCCGAGCGGTGCGACATGATGGTCTTATAGCCTGCATCCCGGGCAAGACGTATGACTTCCAGCGTTTCGGACAGCGTACCGATCTGATTGGGCTTGATGAGAATGGTGTTGGCTATGCCGCGGCGAATGCCCTCACGCAGTCTTGCCGTGTTGGTGACGAACAGATCGTCCCCGACCAGCATCATACGATCGCCCAGCCGTTCGGTCAGCAGTCTCCAGTTTTCAAAATCGCGCTGATCCAGCCCGTCCTCAAGCGAGAGCAGAGGATAGCGGCGGGATAGTCCCTCCCAGTAATGGATCAATTCATCGGGCGAGAGTTGATCGCCTCGCTTGGGACGGGTGTAGACGAGAGGCGTGTCAGCCGCGCAGTGCTCGGGCATCCACTCCGAGGCGGCGGCATCCAGCGCCAGCTTGACGCGATCGGTGTCGTAGCCCGCATCCTCAATGGCAGTGCAAAGCAGATCCAGCGCCTGCTCGTCCGATTGCAGATCGGGGGCAAAGCCGCCCTCGTCGCCCACCGTCGTGGCGTAGCCCTCGCGGCGCAAGCGACGACCGAGCGCGTGGTAGATCTCCGTTCCCATGCGAAGCGCACTCGTGAAGCTCTCCGCTCCAACGGGAACGATCATAAACTCTTGAATTTCCACGTTGTTGGAGGCGTGCGCACCACCGTTGAGCACGTTCATCATGGGAACAGGCAATTGGCAGGCACAGCTGCCACCCAGATATTTCCAAAGCGGCAGATGATAAAACTCAGCCGCCGCCCGTGCCGTGGCCAGCGAAACGGCCAGCATGGCATTGGCACCGAGGCTGGTCTTGTTGGGCGTGCCGTCCAGATGACACAGCGTTTTGTCAATGCTGCTCTGATCGTCCGCCCGCATGCCGACCAGCGTCGGCTCGATGCGTGCGCGAATGTCCTCAACGGTGCGTAAGACCCCCTTGCCTCCGTAGCGGGTGATGTCACCATCGCGACGCTCGTACGCCTCGTATAGTCCCGTTGAAGCACCGCTAGGTACGGAAGCCTCACCGACCGAGCCGTCGGCCAGCGTAACTGTCGCGTGGACGGTCGGATTGCCTCGCGAGTCCAAAATTTCACGTCCCTCGCAACGAACAATGTGGGGTATATTCATCATGTTTTTCTCTCCTTGCCGCCCGTACGGGCTTTTTTGTTACCAGTATGGACGTGATCGTGCGCTTTCATTCAACGCACGATTGCAAAAACGGTTGCATAGTATGGTATCAGCACAGTAAAAGGAGGAGAGCTTATGATCATTTATACCGTTAAAAGCGGCGATAGCCTGTATTCGATCGCCCGTCGCTACGGCGTGAGCTGGCAGAGCATCGCGCAGGACAACCTGCTGGCTGATCCAGCGTCGCTGGTGGTCGGGCAGACACTGACCATTCTGCAGCCCGAAACCACCTATATCGTCAGGGCGGGCGACACGCTGTACGGCATTGCCGCATCTCTCGGTGTCAGCGTCAATCAGCTTATGCGCAACAATATCGTTTTGGGCGGAACAACGAGCATTCGTCCGGGGCAAATTCTTAACGTCGAGCTATCACCGCCGAAGGGCGGAGATATGAGCGTCAACGGCTACGCCTATCCTTTTATTGACCGCGCGACGCTCATGCGCGCCTTGCCTTATATGACCTATTTGACTATCTTTACCTACGGCCTACGTCCTGACGGCTCGCTGATTGAGCCTGATGATGAGGCGCTGATCGACATGGCGCGCATGTACGGCGTAGCACCCGTGATGCACCTGTCTACCTTGAGCGAGCAGGGACGCTTTTCCAACGCACTGGCAAGACAGATTCTGAATGATGCCGCTTTGCGCGAGCGCGTGATCGGGAACGTGCAGGCGGTGCTCTCTCGAAAGCCCTATGTCGGCGTGGACGTTGATTTTGAATACGTGGGCGCCGAAAACGCGCAGGCGTATGCTGATTTTCTGCGTCAGATGAAGGAAGAGCTTGGGTCGCTGGGCTATCAGGTCTGGGTGGCGCTGGCGCCTAAGGTACGGGGAAATCAAGAGGGGATTTTGTACGAGGGGCATGACTACGCCGCCCTTGGCAGCATTGCTGACCGCTCTTTGCTCATGACGTACGAATGGGGATATACCTACGGCCCGCCGCTGGCTGTCTCGCCCATCAATCAAGTGCGACGGGTGCTGAATTACGGTGTCAGCGTCATTCCGTCGGAGCGGATATTCCTCGGTGTTCCCAACTACGGGTACGACTGGACGTTGCCTTACGTGGCGGGAGAGAGCAGGGCACGTTCGATCGGCAACGTCGAGGCGGTGGATATTGCCCGAGTACAAAGAGCTGCGATCTCGTTTGACGAAACGGCCAAGTCGCCCACCTTCCGTTATTTTGTTCGCAATGAGGGAGAATCCGTCGAGCACGAGGTGTGGTTCGAGGATGCAAGGAGCGTGCAGGCCATGCTGTCGCTTGTACCCGAGTACGGCTTGTACGGCATCGGCATCTGGAACCTCATGCGCCCGTTCCCCCAGATGTGGCAGGTGCTCAATAGCGAATATACCATCAATAAAGTATTACAATAACTGACACGGTTCGACGCTTCTCGCATATACTGTCGTGAGGCTGTTTTCGACAGCTGCTGTATTCTGACAGATAGAGAGGATGATGCACATATATGCTTGGTCGAGCTAAAATTGCTTGCTTGGGAGGAGACGCGCGCAGCTTGTCCATGATGCGGCGTCTGGCGGTGTTGGGGGCTGACGTGCGTTCGTTTGGTCTGCCCCGGAGCGAAATGAATGCGGGATGCTCAATGGCGCCGTCAGTGGAGGACGTACTGGAAGGGAGCCGCGCCGTGATCTTGCCCATGCCTGCATTTGATCGAAACGAAAAATTATACTGCCCCTTGAGTGAACAAACAACCGACGTCTGCGCGAAGGATCTGTTTGCTCGCATTGGAGGACGCATGCCTGTGTTCGGTGGGCGTATCAGTCCGTCTGTGGCGGCACTTGCCAAGCAACACGGCGTGGCGTTGACAGATTACGCGCAAAGCGACGAGTTGCAAATACGCAATGCCGTTCCAACAGCCGAGGGCGCAATCTGCCTTGCTATGCAGGCGCTGGACATTACGCTTGACGGTGCTTACGTGGCCATCCTCGGCTACGGGCGTATCGGTGCGGCGCTGGCAGAGCGGTTGCGCGTGCTTGGGGCGCATGTCACGGTAGCGGCGCGCAAATCGCGAGATGTTGCCCGCATTCAGTGCGCGCATTGTCGGGCGATCCACCTGACGGGCGAGGAATCGCTCACGCCCTTGACGGCGGGTTATGCCGTTATCTTCAATACCATTCCGCATCGCGTATTGACGTCGCATATTCTCGAGGGAATGCCTGCGAAAACAATACTCATGGAGCTTGCTTCAGCCCCCGGTGGATGGGATGCCGATGCAACGATCCCGTGCCGGACGATCTACGCACCGGGGCTGCCCGGCAAGTACGCACCGCGGTCGGCAGGTGTGATCGTGGCAGACACGTTGCTGCCTATGCTTGAGGAGGTGATAAAAGTATGATCGGATACGCGATGTGCGGCTCGTTTTGCACTCACGCCAAGGCGTTGGAGCAGCTGGAACGCCTGAAGGAGCAGGGGTACGATATTCAGCCCATCATGAGCGAGACCGTCTATACGACCGACACCCGCTTTGGTCGGGCCCGGGATCTGATTGCGCGCGTCGAGCAGTTGTGCGGTCATCCCGTCATACACACCATCGTCGCCGCCGAGCCGCTGGGGCCACAGCATCCGCTGGATGCGCTGATCATCAGCCCGTGCACGGGTAACACGCTGGCAAAGCTGTCCTGCGGCATCACCGATACGGCTGTTTGCATGGCGGCTAAAGCGCATCTGCGCACGGACCGTCCTCTGGTGCTGGCGCTGGCCTCCAACGACGCACTTTCCGCCAATCTCAAAAACATCGCCGCTTTGCTCTCACGTAAGAGTGTGTATTTCGTTCCCATGGTGCAGGACGATCCCGAAGGCAAGCCACACTCCATGGTGGCTGACTTTTCCCGCCTCTATGAAACACTTTCGGGGGCGATGGCAGGGGTGCAGGCAAGAAAATTGATCTGGTGACGGTATTTTTTTCAAAACCTCTTCCATTTTTCATCAAGGTATGGTATAATAAACGACAGTGGGCTACAAAATGTTGATTTTGTGGTCGATTGCTTGAATTCAGAAAGGAAACATACCAATATGAAATGCCCTTGCTGTGGATATCAGGAAAGTAAAGTCGTAGATTCCCGCTCTGCACAGGATGGCGCAACCATCCGTCGCCGCAGAGAATGTCTTTCCTGCAAAAAGCGCTTTACAACCTTTGAAATGGTCGAGTCCGTACCCGTGTTCGTCGTCAAGAAGAACGGCGCACGCGAGCTTTTTGACCGCGCCAAGCTGCTGGCGGGCATTATGAAGGCAACGGAAAAACGCCCCGTGAACGCCGAGCAGATCGCGCTGGAGATCGAGGCGGAGATCCAGAACGCTCTGCGTCAGGACATTCCTACCCGTGACATCGGCGAGATGGTCATGACCAAGCTCAAGGAGCAGGACGTCGTCGCTTACGTTCGCTTTGCTTCCGTTTACCGCGAGTTTACCGACGTCGATACCTTTATGACGGAGCTGAGTAGCCTGAAGGGCGAATAATAAAACAAAAAAGAAACCACAGTTGGCGTGCAAAACTAACGGAGAATTATGTACGGTTGTTTAATAATTGCTCCGCTGTAAACAAACAAATAACCCCGACAGACACATCTGTCGGGGTTCGGTTATTTTGTTCGATAAATTGGAATTTGTCAATTAATCACCCACGGTAAGTAAGCTTCTATTTCAAGCTGTATACAAGGCCTGGGAAAATCCTTTTCAACAAGAACAGCTTTTGTAGTAAACCCAACCTTAAAACCCTTATCTATCTCATAGAAATTCTCGTTAATTAACTGATATCCGCTGTCTCCAACAGGCTTGTATATATCAACCGACTTAATAATTGTGCCAACAACATGAAAAATAATAGAATAATATGCGACACCATCTTCATTTGTGTCCCACCATGTTGCTTCGGGAGATTTTTGCGGGTCTATTCCGAGTGAATTGAAAAAGTTTTTTACTTTATCTGAAACTTTGGATATTGCTTCATAATAATTTTGACAATTAACACAGCCACAATCTTCAATAACGGTCTTTTCGTGTTTACTATAAAATGCTTTTGTGGATTCAACATCTATATCAAGTCGAAAATTTCCAAATTCAAAAATCATAACATTCCCTCCGTTTCTCAAATTCTTATTTATCATTCTGTTTTTATCGCGAGTTTCGCCTTTGTATTACAGCGTTGCAAGCAACGCCGGCACAGGGCAAAGCCCATACCCCTTGTAGGGCGGGGGTTTACTCCCGCCGCCTCATTGGCGTAAACCTTTCGTCACGGCGGCAGCAAGCCACCGCCCTACGATGTAACCCCATTATAGCACAAATCGGCAGAGAAAACAATGTCTCTGCCGAAATTCGTTTGTAGGGGCGACCATCGGTCGCCCGTTTTGATTTTGCGGTTGTTTGCGGGCGATCGCCGAGCTTGCTCGGATATGATCGCCCCTACGGTAAACATCCTTGTGAGAAGGAGCCTAATTGTGGTTTCTTTTTTTATACAGACTCTAAAACGAACACAACGTCGGGTTTTTCCGATACCTGCTTGATCAGCTCTTCTTCAGAGATCTTGAGTATACCGAGGTAAACGGTCGCCTCGAATCCAACGTGGTTCTGAATTCCTGAACGGGGCGGGGTTACCTGCAGGTCAATAGCATGATATTCCGTGGTCAGCATGGTGGAGGTTGCGTTGACGGCTGTCACGTTCGAAAGCTCTATGTAAATGCTGGCACGCGCGTTCTTTCGATAGATTCTTGCCTCAAAGTGCGAAAGAATGGTGATGGTGACGACGGTCAGGAAAGCGGCGATCAGCGCTCCCTCAAAGAAGGCGTATCCCAGTGCCAGACCGATCGCAGCGGTTGCCCAAAGCCCCGCGGCGGTGGTCAGACCCGAAACGCGGAAGCGGCCCTTGATGACGATGGTTCCCGCACCGAGAAAACCGATGCCCGAGATGACCTGCGCGGCAATGCGCGAGGCATCCGAGGAGATCTCCAGCTCCTTGGTCACAAAAACGCCAAGCAGGGAAGCCATAGCGGCACCCAAGCACACGAGAATGTGCGTGCGAAGTCCTGCCGCACGACCGCGGCGACCGCGCTCCATACCGATCAAACCGCCTAAAATGACGGACAGCGTAAGGCGTACGGCGACGGAAATAATATTGTAATCGCGCAGATATTCCAAAACAGCTTCGACCTGGTGCATAAAAAACCTCCTTATGTGACATCGGGGTCTGTAATATAATATTATAGCATAAAATTGCAAAATTGTCAATAGAAAGGCAACGTCCAAGTCAAGCTTGAACGTTGCCTTTCTTATTGAACCCTATGTGATGCTTTCAACACATAGGGCATTCTTGATTACATTAACTTGAGATAGAGAGCCTTGATCTCCTCTACGCTCGTTTCGCGGGGGTTGCCGGGGCGGCAAGCATCAGCGTAAGCCGATTCTGCAAGGAAGTCAACGTCCTCTGCGCGGACGATCTCCTTCAGATCTGCGGGAATGCCAACGTCCAAAGAGAGCTGCTTGACGGCATCAATTGCGGCTGCTCGTGCCTCTTCGATGGTCATGTCGGCCACACCCTTGACACCCATAGCAACGGCGATATCTCTGTACTTTTCGCCCGTAGCGGGAGCGTTGTACTCCATAACGGTGGGAAGAATAATGGCGTTAGCTACGCCGTGAGGAGTGTCGTACAGTGCGCCCAGAGGATGCGCCATGGAATGGACAATGCCCAAACCTACGTTGGAAAAGCCCATGCCGGCGATGTACTGACCCAGAGCCATGCCCTCACGACCCTCGTCGGTGTTAGCAACGGCACCGCGCAGGCTATTCGCGATGATCTCGATGGCCTTGATGTGGAACATATCGCTCATTTCCCATGCACCCTTGGTGATGTAGCCCTCGATGGCGTGGGTCAGAGCATCCATACCGGTGGCGGCAGTTAGTCCCTTGGGCATGGTAGCCATCATATCAGGGTCTACGACAGCAACGACGGGGATATCGTGAACGTCTACGCAAACCATCTTGCGGTTGTTCTGGGCGTCGGTGATACCGTAGTTGATGGTCACCTCAGCGGCAGTACCGGCCGTGGTGGGAACGGCGATGATGGGGGTACACTTGTTCTTGGTGGGGGCGACGCCCTCAAGAGATCTGACGTCGGCAAATTCGGGGTTTTCGATGATGATGCCGATGGCCTTTGCGGTGTCCATGGAGGAACCGCCGCCGATGGCAACGATGCAATCGGCACCGCTTGCCTTGAATGCTTCAACGCCACTCTGAACGTTTTCAATGGTGGGGTTGGGCTTGATGTCGCTGAATACGTCGTAAGCGATACCGGCCGCATCCAGAATGTCGGTGACCTTCTTGGTCACTTCAAATTTAATAAGATCAGGGTCGGAGCATACAAATGCTTTCTTGAACCCTCTTGCCTGAATTTCGGTGGCGATCTCTTTGATCGCGCCCTTGCCGTGGTAGCTTGTTTCGTTAAGTACAAATCTGTTGGACATAACAAACACTCCTTTCATTTAGTGCAGGTCAATTATATCACAGAAAAGAGGGGAACGCAAGAGGATTTGTTAAATTTGTGACAAATGTGCAACTATATGTTTGATTGGGCAGGGAAGGTGGGACGAGACGCCGCCGTTGGCGGCTCGCGAGCCACGGGAATCGAACCCCGAGCTCGTGTCGCTTTGCTCCACGAGCTCAAAAAGAATATCTCGCAGGCTAAACGCCTGCGCCTTGCAAACAAGGACGATATTCTTTCGATGGATTTTCAAACCGTAAAGATAACAAAAAAGAGCAAGGAGCACTTTGTGCTCCTTGCTCTTTTTTGGTGACCCGTACGGGAATCAGAACCCGTTTTGCGCCCACAGAAAAGCAGATTTATTGCTCCATCTTGCGCAAAACAAGCAAATCCTGCGGATTTGCGGGCTCGCTTCGTTTCAAAATCTCTAACAAACAAAGAAACCTGCCTTTATGGCAGGTTTCTTTATTTGCTGGTGACCCGTACGGGAATCGAACCCATGTTACAGCCGTGAAAGGGCCGTGTCTTAACCGCTTGACCAACGGGCCTGGTAGCGGGAATTGGACTTGAACCCATGACCTACCGGGTATGAACCGGTTGCTCTAGCCAACTGAGCTATCCCGCCATATTGTGCTCGGCAAAGCGGTTTTCGCCGAACGCTCGACTATTATATCACAGGCGAATTCGTTTGTCAAGCCCTTTTTTGAATTTTTTTTTGCAAGATTTGCAAATTGTCAAAAAAGAATGTAATACAGTGAAAAATTCGCTTTTAAATATCAAGAATTCACAAACAGTTCTTGCATTTGTAAACAAAATAGTGTAAAATAATAAGAAACCATTTTAGGAGAGGAGGGAAAGAATGTTAAACGAGATGTCAAATGCACAGACGCATGAGATATTGCCCGGCGTGACGTTGACGATGCTGCCGAGCGATCGTTTTAAGGTAGGCTTGTTTTCGTTGGTGTTTACGCTGCCGCTATCTCCTGAGGAGTCCTATACTCGTTCACTTTTATTTTCTGTTTTGCGTCGCGGATGCGAAAATTATCCCACCCTCTCGCACATCAGCCGTCGATTGGATGAGCTGTATGCCACGCCCTATCACGTGATCGACACGGTCAAGGGTAACTGTCAGTACGTTGGATTTAAGGCAGAGTTGCTTGAAAATCGCTACTTGCTTGACGACACCGATTTGTGCGGTGAGATCCTTTCCCTGATGCGTCAGATGCTTTTTTCCCCGCTGACCGATCCAAACGGCTTGCTTTGCGAGCGTTACGTGGAGGCGGAAAAGAAAAATGCGATCGACCATATCCGCTCGCTTCAAAACCATCCGTCGTCCTATGCGATGGCGCGTTTTTCCGATATCTTTTATGAAAATGAACCCTTCAGAGCGCGTCTTGAGGACGCAGAGGAGCGCATCTCTGCTATCACGGTTGAACGGCTGACGGCGACCTGGCGTGATATGCTGCGCCATGCGCCCATTCGCTGTTTCTATATTGGCGGTATGCCGCCGTCGGATCTCGTTGAGCGTGTGCGTTCGATGATGCAAGCGGCTCTTTCTCACGTGGACCGTGCACAACTGCCCATTGAGCAGCATTGTTGCGTCCCTCAATCGTGGAACACCGTTCGTCGTACAGAAGAGGCTGGACGGGAAGGGCAGAGCCATCTGATCCTGGGCTTCCGCAGCGGCGTGACGGTGGAGTCACCGGACTACTACGCCATGACACTGTGCCACGAGATCCTTGGACTCTCACCCATTTCCCGCTTGTTTGTGCACGTTCGAGAGGCACATTCGCTGTGCTACTCCTGTTCGTCGGTCTATCGTGTCGAGCGCGGTGACGTTATCGTTACCTGTGGTATCAGCGCGGGCAACCGCGAGCTGGCCGAGCGTGCCATTCTCGAGCAGATCGAAGTGCTGCAGAAGGGTGAATTTTCCGATGCCGAATGGCTCGCTGCCAAAAAGTCGCTGATCGGAGGTTTCCGTCAGATGACGGATTCCACTCGTTCGCTGTTCCGTTATTATGAGCTTCGAGCTTTGCTTGGGATCGAGCAGACGCTGGAGCAAAGTATTGAGCGCTTTGAGGCGCTGACGCGCGAAGACGTGATTGCTGTGGCGCAAAAGCTGCGCCTTGAGCTGGTCTATTTCCGTCGCGGAATGGGTGGCGCCGAAGAGCTGGGAGAGGAGGACGCAAGCGATGATTGAACGTATCAAAAACGAGCGTTTGAATGAATGCTGTGAAACCTTTCGCCATTCCTCCGGGCTTGCGATTTTGTTAATTCCCAAAAAGAGCATGATGACGCACGCGTCACTGATCGTGCAGTTCGGCTCGCGCGACACTCTGTTTGAAGTAAACGGCGAACAGGTGAAATGCCCCGACGGCGTGGCACATTTTCTTGAGCACAAGCTGTTTGCCCGTCCTGACGGAACGGATGCCAACGATTTGTTTTCCGCCCTCGGCGCCGATGCCAACGCGTGGACGGACTATGATAAAACAGCCTATCTGTTTAACACGACCGAGAACGCAGGGGAAGCACTGCGCACGCTTGTCAAATTTGTATCCGAGCCCTATTTCACCCGTGAAAACGTAGCGCGGGAACGTGGTATCATCCGTGAGGAGATCGCCATGGGAGAGGACGACCCTTGGCAGAGATTGTTCGAGCAGACCATGAAGGCCATGTATGCCCGCCATGCGGTGCGCCGTAAGATCTGTGGCACGGCTTCGTCCATCCAAAGGATCACCCACTGCACGCTGCAGCGATGCTACGATGCGTTTTACCGTCCGTCTAATATGTATCTTGTCGTTTGTGGTAATATTACGATGGACGAAATCATTGCATCCGTTGACGAGCCGCTGAACGATTGGAGTCAGCGAACGAAAGCAACGCCCGCGGGAACGCGCATATACGAGGCCGACCGTCCCCGATTGGTTCGCCGCAAGGCTTGGCAGGAGGGCGCGGTAGCACGTCCCATCTTCCAGATCGGTTGGAAAAACACCGAGCTGCCGACCGATCCGCAACAGCGCTTGCGCCATGAGACCGAGATGGATATTCTCTCCGAGATGCTGTTCTGCCGTGCGGGGCGGTTCTATCATGAGCTGTTCGAATCAGGTAAGCTGTCGCCGTCCTATTCGTATGGATAT
Source organism: Eubacteriales bacterium (assembly GCA_045614625.1). Taxonomy (GTDB): domain Bacteria; phylum Bacillota; class Clostridia; order Oscillospirales; family CAG-272; genus SIG644. The sequence continues at coordinate 2,455 of JAZLDE010000011.1, read as the reverse complement.
TCGACGCTTAGCGGTCAGCACGGTATCGCACATCACGTCGTAGCCGGCGAGGCGGACGATCCCGAGCAGGTATGGAAGGCGTATTGTAATTATTTAAAGGAGATTCGTCGCACGGGACTTGACCGCGAGGACTTTGAAAGACTTCGCCGCGTTCTGTATGCGAGCTTTGTTTCTGAGTTTGACTTTCCCGACGGCATTGCAGACTTGCTATGCGAGGCGCACGGCGATGGTCACGCCATTTTTGACACACTGGACGTCTTGCAAAGCGTGACGTTTGAGGATATCTGCGCCTTGTTCGAGCGCAGCTTTGACTTGAGCATGACCGTCTTTTCGACGATCGTTCCCGATATTACGAACAATGACAAGGAGGATCAATGATATGATCGAAGTTTCATTCCCGGGATTGGGAATTGATAATTTTCAGCTGAACCCCGTCGCCTTTGAGCTGTTTGGTCTTGAGGTGCGTTGGTACGGCATTTTCATTACGCTTGGTATGCTGGCGGCGTTTGCCTACGCCTATTACCGCTCCAAGCAGGAGGGCTTTGATCTGGATAATCTGTTGGACATGGGTCTTTATATAATCGTATTTGGCGTGATCGGTGCGCGACTGTATTACGTGCTGATGAAGCTGGATACCTACATTTTGCCGGGTCGCAGCGCGTGGGATAATTTTCTTGATATGATCAACATTCGTGGCGGCGGTCTTGGCATTTACGGCGGTATCATCGCAGGCGCGCTGACGCTGTATATTTACTGCCGCGTCAAGAAAAAGGACTGGCGGAGCGCGCTGGATATGGTCGCGCCCGGCGTCATGATCGCGCAGGCCATGGGCCGTTGGGGCAACTTCTTCAACGGTGAGGCGCACGGCACTATCGTCGCCGAGGGCAGCCCGCTGTATTTTATTCGCATGGGCCTGTATCCCAATGATTTGAATACACCGTCGATGGCCTACGTCCATCCCACGTTTTTGTATGAATCGCTCTGGAATATTCTCGGCTTTGTTCTGATCAACGTTTTCTTGTATAAGCGCAAGAAATTCAACGGTCAGATCATGCTGACCTACACCGCTTGGTACGGCTTTGGCCGTATGTTCATCGAGGCTCTGCGTACCGACAGCCTGTACCTGGGCGGCGGTGACTCGGGCATTCGCGCTTCCCAGCTCGTCGGCTTTTTGTGCTTCGTGCTCGGCACGGCGCTCATCATCTATATGCTTATTCGTTGCAAAAAGCTGGAAGCGAAAGGGGAGTACGTTCCCGTATTTGCGGCGGTAACCGCGCAAGCAAATGAAGAGGTAGCAGAGCCGGCATCGGACGCTCTGGCGACCGATGAAATTAACAATGAAAATAACGAGGGGGACCAGAACAATGGCCAAGTTGATTGACGGAAAACTGATCTCCGCGCAGATTCGCGCGGAATTGAAAGAAGAAACCAAGGCGTTTATCGCCGCGACGGGCGTGACGCCCAAACTGACGGTCATCCTCGTGGGCGAGGATCCCGCCTCGCAGGTATACGTGCGCAACAAGGGACGTGCGTGTGAGGAGGTCGGCTTTGCTGCCGAGCAAATCACGCTTCCTGCTACGACTACTCAAAAAGAACTGGACGAGTTGATCGATCGTCTCAACGCAGACAAGACCGTCCACGGTATTCTCGTGCAGTTGCCGCTCCCGAAGGGTCTGTCCGAGGAGAGAGTGTTGCTTCGCATTTCGCCCGAAAAGGACGTGGATGCCTTCCATCCTTACAACGTCGGCCGCATGGTCGCAGGTCAGATCACTTATCTGCCTTGCACACCGGCCGGTGTCATGGAGCTGATTACTCGCTCCGGCATTTCGGTGTCGGGTAAGGATTGCGTCGTCATCGGACGTTCCAATATCGTGGGCAAGCCCATGGCGCATCTGCTGATGCAGGCCAACGGCACAGTCACCGTCTGTCACAGCCGCACGAAAGACCTCGCTGAGCATACCCGCCGCGCCGATATTCTCGTCGCTGCCATCGGCAAGGCTGATTTCGTTACGGCCGATATGGTCAAGCCCGGTGCTGTTGTCATCGATGTCGGTATCAACCGCAATGCCGAGGGTAAGCTGACGGGTGACGTGGATTTTGCCTCCGTTGAGCCCATCGCCTCCTACATCACCCCTGTTCCCGGCGGCGTCGGTCCCATGACCATCGCCATGCTCATGAAGAATACGCTCACGGCCGCCAAGCGTTCGGTTGAGGGCGCGGAATAACACAAAATCCCTGACAGATTTTTGAGAGTCTGTCGGGGATTTTTATATACCTTCTTGTATTTGCATAAAAGTTATGATATAATGTATTTGTGAAAATTTGTCGAATTTCGGCGGCAAGGAGGGAGCGCATGGAATATAATATCAATACGGCGAGTATCGAGCTATCTGTGCGCGAGCTTTGCGCCCGTGTGCTGAATAGCGGCGACCTTGAATACGGCGGTGGTCGCGCA
>JAZLDE010000010.1:0-4584 GCA_045614625.1 Eubacteriales bacterium | reverse complement strand
CCCGATGCGGCCGTTTGTGTGCGGGGTACCGTTTCCTGTCGTGAGAACGAGGATCCCAAAATTCTCGTTGACAATATGCTGTTGCTCGTGGATAATGAAACGTATGGCGATGCACCTGTGCAGCCGATGCCAAAGGCCGCCGTGCCTAGTGGCAAGACCGAGCCCAAGCCTGCTGTAGCCCCCGAGTCTCAAAAGCCGCGCGAGAGCGTGCAGGGAAGAGCAGGTAAGCTGTATCTGCGTCTGCCCGACAGCCACGGACGCCTCTATCGCAAGGCGCTCAATCTGGTCGAGATTTTCCCCGGCAACATTCCCGTTGTCTTCTACGACGGTGAGAGCAAGAGTTATCGTGCGCTGCGCGGCGGTGTTGCGCTGACGGATTATCTGATGAGTGAGTTTATTCGCTTGTTGGGTGAGCAAAACGTTATATTCAAATAAAAGAAGAGCACGCGCCGTGGCGCGTGCTCTTTTATCTTATCCAACTGCTAAATATTCTTCCAGTGTAATGCCTTGTTCGGTGATGGCAATGGCGGCCTCCTTGCCGACAAAGCGGTAATGCCAGGACTCGTAGGAGTAGCCGGTGACGTCAACCTTATCTTCGGGATAGCGCAGAATAAAGCCAAACTGGCAGGCGTTTTTCTGCAGCCACTTGAAGGCGGCAGTCGGCTCAAACTGCTCGTTGGTCAGCGCGCTCATACCCGTCGTCATAAAGTCGACGCAAAGGCCGCTTTGATGTTCACTCTTTCCGGGGGCGGCGGAGTAAGACAGCACGACGGATTGCGCGTCCTCAAGCGACAGCTTGGTGATACCCTTGGAGGTATAGAATTTCGTGATATAATCCTTGCCGAAGAAGGCGTAGGCCTCGGCTGAGATACCCGAGCGCTCCTTTTGAATATAATGATTGTGCGTCATGACCTGATAATCGTAAGAGCGGTAGGCACTGGTGACGTAGGTGTCGGTGATGCCGTCGGCTCTCATACACATGAGCATGGCATGGAGCGCCAGCGCGGCGGTGTTGTCCAGCTGATAGCTATGCCCCCAGAGCGAGTCCTCTTTATTTAAGTTGACCAGATTGGTCGGAACGTAATACTGACCGAGCGGACGGTATTTGTTGACCAGCAGGATGTCCTTTTTACTCTGATATGTCGTCGAGATGGCGGGCAGATACAGCGACACATCGCAGGAATAATCGTAGTCGCGATCGATCACGGGCGGATCGGGCTTGACAACGGGCGGATCGACGACAGGAGGATTATCCACGGGAGGGTTGTCCACGGGAGGGTTATCCACGGGAGGATTATCCACGGGAGGGTTGTCCACGGGAGGGTTGTCCACAGGAGGATTGTCCACAGGCGGATTATCCACAGGCGGTGTTATCGGGGCATCCGTGGGATCATCTTGTACGGGAGGCTGGTCAGGTTGAAAGAGCGGACCGTTGGTGCTGACCAGATATAGCGCGCAGGAAAGCAGGCAGATGATCAGCAGCATGGGAAGAATTTGTTTGGCTTGTCGCATGATAAGGGATAAACCTTTCTTTCAAATAAATGGGATGCGTCAGGCTTTGGGCGGCTTGGTTTCCACCATAATGAAAAAGGGAGAGGTGGGCGAGTTGATGATCTTGACCAGTGTCGCACACACCTTGTGGCGGGAGATGCCCGAGAGATAGTCGCAGATCATTTTGCCCTCGGCTTCGCCTTCCTCGTGACCGGGGTAGACGGCAATGTTGAGAATGCCGTCGGGACCGAGCAGGTCAATGGCTGCCTCAATGGCCGGCATGGTGGTCTCTCGCATGGTTGTGATGCGTTTGTCACCGCCCGGCAGGTAACCGAGGTTGAACATGCCTGCACGGATGGGCTCTTTGACGTAGTCCTTGACCAGATGGTGCGAGGCGTGAATGAGGGTGTAGTTTTCGGGGCAGCCCCATTCTTTCAGATTTTTCGCGGTGGATTCAACGGCCTGCGCTTGAATATCAAAGGCGTAAACGTGGCCGCTCTCGCCGACGGTGCGGGAGAGAAAGGCGGTGTCGTGTCCGTTGCCCATGGTGAAGTCTACGGCAACGTCGCCCTCGCGCAGATGGGTGAGAATAAAATGCTTATGCAATTCGAGCAAGTCGATCATAATGAAACCTCTGAATGATTATCTTTTTTTCTGAACGTTTTTATGCAGATCGGAGCGCAGGAAACGGATCGCGCGTTCGATGGCGTCCTTGGAGTCGTACCACGGCTCCTCGTCGTAGCGGTAGTCGAACTTTTTGCAGAACCAGCTGACGTCGTTTTGCAGCTTGTCAAAGTAGGGGAGTACCACACCTGCGCAGATCGAGGCAAATTCGGCTTGCTTTTTTTTGTTCAGACGGTGCTGGGCACATTCGAGCAGACGGCGGTAGTGAGGCAGACAGAAATAAGGCTGTGCCGCCATCTTGGCGGGGAAGTCCTCGTCGGTATCCCAAAGCAACACGACTGTTTCCACCATGCGCGCGTAGTTATACTCGATGCGACGGCAGATATAGCAGCTGCTCTCCAGCGCGCTGATGCGCTTGGCGGGCTTGTTGCCACGCGCGGGGATGAGAGGCAGATTGCCCTCGGTGATTTCTTTGCGTAGCTCGGCCAGATGGCTCTCCAGCGTCAGCGCCATACCAAGACGGTTCTGACGGGCGAGCATCATATCGTAGTGTGTCCGACAAAAGCCGCTTTCATTTGTCTTGATGCGAATATCGGGCTCCATCATGGACGCTCCGAGGATCAGCTCCAGCTCGTCGTTTTCCAATTTGTTGTAAAGCGCGCACATGGGGCAACCGCAACTTGCGTCGTCGCGCGAGGCTTCAAACGCTTCGTTGACGGGTATGGTATAGATCTGTTCCATGGCATCCTCCGTGTGACAATAAAAATACATTTTATATTATACACCAAAATATTGCCGCACGCAAGAGAAAGGCACAAAAATTCACAATGCGTCAACAAAAAAATACAAAATTTTTCTATCATAAAACTTTCCCGAATCGCATACTTGATTTTTGACGTGAAATATGATACACTAATAAGAGCTTAAAAAGGGAGGTGACCGAATTGAGTGAGCAACAAATGAATATGCCGATGCCGACGGATATCGGGGCGTATCTTAGCGTTCGATCGCCCGATGACGTCAAGGCCCTGCCCGAGAAGGAAATTCCGACGCTGTGCAAAAAGCTGCGCCGCGTTTTGATCGACCAGACGTTGCGCGGCGGCGGACATCTCGCCTCCAATCTCGGCGTGGTCGAGCTGACGGTCGCCATCCACCGTGTCTTTCATGCCCCGGTTGATCATATCATCTTTGACGTGGGACACCAATGCTACGTCCATAAATTGCTCACGGGACGCGCCGATGCTTTTTCGACGCTTCGTGCGTCGGGCGGTCTTTCGGGCTTCCCCAGACGAGATGAGAGTGAATACGATGCCTTTGGCACAGGCCACGCATCGACCTCGCTGTCGGCGGCGCTGGGACTGGCGCGCGCGGCTAAGCTGAGCGGATCGGACGCCTATACCGTTGTCGTGCTGGGTGACGGTGCCTTGACGGGCGGTATGATCCACGAGGCACTGAACAACTGTGAAAGCGACCTGCGTTTGGTCGTCATTCTCAACGAGAACGAAATGTCCATCTCCAAGAACGAGGGACGATTTGCCCGCCTGCTCACCAAACTGCGCACCTCGCGCGGCTACTATAGTACCAAATCGGCGCTGGATAAGACGCTGTCACATATCCCTTTGGTCGGTGAGCCTGTCAAGAGCGGATTGAGCAAGATCAAAAAGGGCGTCAAAAAGGTGCTTTACAGCAACAACTATTTTGAGTCTATGGACTTCAACTATTTCGGTCCTGCCGACGGTCATGACGAGCAGACGGTCGAGCAGCTGTTGCGCGCGGCCAAGGCTAAAAAGGGCTGCAGTATCATTCACGTAAAAACGGTCAAGGGTAAGGGTTACGCCCCTGCCGAGCAAAACCCGGGCGCGTATCACGGCCTTGCGGGGGCAGGGAAGACGCAGAGCGAGCCTACCTTCTCGCAGACCTTTGGCCAAACATTGAGCACGCTTGCCGATCGCAACGGTAAGATCTGCGCCATCACAGCCGCCATGCGCGAGGGAACGGGGCTTGCCCCCTTTGCCGCCTCGCATCCCGATCGCTTTTTCGACGTTGGTATCGCCGAGGAACACGCCGTCACCTTCGCCGCAGGACTTGCGGCAGGCGGATACACTCCCGTCGTGGCCATCTATTCGACCTTTTTGCAGCGGTCTTACGATCAGATCCTGCACGACGTGGCGCTGCAAAAATTGCCCGTTCTGTTTGCTATTGACCGCGCAGGTCTTAACGCCGCCGACGGTCTGACCCACCACGGCATCTACGACGTGGCCTTCCTTTCGGATATTCCCGAGCTGGATATCTGGCATCCGCTCTCGACCGTCTCGCTGGAAGCGCGTCTGCAGCAGCTGTTGACGGACGGCTTGGCCAGACCGACCGCCATTCGCTATCCCTCGGGCGGCGATGACAAACAACTGACCGCCTACGCCGAACGCCTCAAACCCATAGCGGCAGGCGTGTTCGTCGATTTCGATATGACAC
>JAZLDE010000009.1:0-16706 GCA_045614625.1 Eubacteriales bacterium | reverse complement strand
CGTGAATAGAATGGTAGAGAAGGGAGCCGTATGCCATGCACTGCGGTAGCTCCGTTCAAATATAAACCAAGGAGGATATTACCATGGCAGAAAACAAATTTCCGTGCGCTGCTTCGCCCGGTAGCGGACGTGAAATGGTCTGCATTGAGACCAACCGTATTCTGGATTCCTGCCGCGACCGTGACTGTTTTGAAAACGTACGGGTGTTTTTGACCGATTTCGGCAATGAGATTCTGGAGCGCACCGGTAGCATCCGCGTCAAGCGCGCCACGATTTGCTGGACGTCCATCCATATCGATCCGGTACAGTTCAACCGCGGCTTCTACTCAGTCAACATCAGATTTTATGTCAAACTGGAATTCGATGCTTGCGTAGGCGGTGGCAGAAGCCAGGAATTTGACGGTGTGGCTGTGTTGGAAAAGCACGTCATTCTCTACGGCAGCGAGAGCAACGTCAACATCTTCAAGAGCAATCCCGACGCATCCGATTTCTGTGCTGAGCCCGGCCCCTGCGGCCAGAGCCGTAACGTGCCGATCGCGGTGGTAGAGGTCGTTGATCCCATCGTTTTGAACACCCACATTTACGAAAAGGAAGCGGATTGCTGTTGTTGCTGTTGCTGCTGCGAGATTCCCGATCAGGTGGCAGGGCGCATGAGTGGCTCGCTTGTGGATCGTGACGTGAGTCGCTATCTTGCCGTATCGCTCGGCATTTTCTCGGTCGTTCGTATCGTTCGTCCCGCCCAGTATCTCATTCAGGCAACCGAGTATTGTGTTCCCGACAAGGAATGCGTCGAGTCTTGCGACGACGACCCTTGTGCTATGTTTCGCCGTATGGCATTTCCTGTGGGCGAATTTTGTCCCCCCGGTATGCCTCATGGACACTTGCACACGGGAGATAACGACCGCAATCGTTGCGGCTGCTGATCCAATACCCCAAAATGGGAAGCGTAAGCTTCCCATTTTTTGTTGCGTTTGACAAAAGGAATTTTTCTAGGCGTATTGACATTTTTGTCATGCTATGGTATACTTGTATACAATTATACAAGAAGCAAAAGGAGATCCCGTTATGATCGAAATTTCTGACAAGACAAACCTGCTAGAGCAAAAATCCTACCGTTATCAACTGCAGGACGTAGCAGAGCCCAATCTGTATAGGGAAGTCTATCCGTATGATGAGGTACCCAAGATGACGTTCAACCATCGCCGTGTGCCTATTAACATGCCCAAAGAGATTTGGATCACGGATACCTCCATGCGTGATGGCCAGCAATCGGTCGAGCCGTATACGGTCGAGCAGATCGTCCATCTTTATAAGCTACTTTCGCGTCTGGGCGGCCCTAAGGGTATTATCCGTCAGACGGAGTTTTTCATTTACAGTAAAAAGGATATTGAAGCACTCGAAGCCTGCCGCGCGCTTGGCTTGAAGTTCCCCGAGATCACAACCTGGATCCGCGCAAATCGCGAGGATTTCAAGCTGGTCAAGAGTTTGAATATCAAAGAAACTGGTATTCTTGTCAGTGCTTCGGACTATCACATCTTCAAAAAGATGAAAATGACACGTTCGCAGGCGATGAATTATTATCTGCAGACGGTGTCTGATGCGTTTGAGGCGGGAGTCATTCCGCGTTGCCATCTGGAAGACATCACGCGAGCTGACTTTTACGGATTCGTCGTTCCGTTCGTCAATGAGCTGATGAAAATGAGTCGCGACGCCGGCATCCCCGTTAAGATCCGTGCTTGCGATACCATGGGCTATGGAGTTCCGTTGCCCGAGGTTGCATTGCCTCGAAGCGTTCCCGGTATCATTTACGGTTTGCAGCACTATGCGGACGTTCCCAGCGAACAGCTCGAGTGGCACGGTCACAACGACTTCTACAAGGCCGTCAGCAACGCCTCTACCGCTTGGCTATATGGCGCGAGTGCGGTCAACTGCTCGTTGCTCGGCATCGGTGAGCGTACCGGTAACATCCCTGTGGAGGCAATGGTCTTTGAATATGCTTCTATGCGCGGTACGCTGGACGGTATGGATCCGACTGCCATTACCGAGATCGCTTACTACTTTAGAGATGAAATGGGCTACCGTATTCCCGAAACGACGCCCTTTGTCGGCCGTAACTTCAACGTGACTCGCGCGGGCATCCACGCGGACGGTCTGATGAAGGACGAGGAAATTTACAACATTTTCAATACCAAGAAGTTGCTGAACCGCGACGCCAGCGTCATGGTTACCAAGACTTCCGGTCTGGCAGGCATTGCCTACTGGATCAATTCCAACTATCATCTGGAGGGTGATGACAAGCTTGATAAGCATGATCCGCTGGTTATTGCTATGAAAGCGTGGGTCGATCAGGAATACGAGGACGGCCGTATCACTGTACTTTCCAACCATGAGCTGGAAGAGAAGATTGCAGAGCTTTCCGACTTCCGTCTGATCGTTCCTCACCGCCCCAAGCAAAACGACTGATTTCCCGTAAATAACAGAAACGGAGAAGAAAAATGAACGGATCACGTGCCGATTTCGTATACGAAACGTTAGAAAATGACATTCTCAGTGGTATTTACCCGCGAGGAGAGATATTGACCGAGTTGAAACTATGTGAGCGGCTTGGCGTGAGTCGAACGCCCGTGCGTGAGGCCCTTAATCGTCTGAAGGAACAACAACTGGTCGAGGAGACTTCCTCGCATAGCGTGATTGTTTGCGGTATTAGCGAACAGGATCTGCTTGATATTTACGAGATCCGCCGCCGCGTTGAAGGATATGCCACGCGCCTGTGCGCCCAGCGAATCACAGAAGAGCAGCTGAACGAGCTGCGCGAGATCGTGGCGCTGCAAGGATTTTATACCGAGCGCGGCGGTGCGACCAACATCCGCGACATGGATAGCCGATTTCACGAGCTGGTCTACCGCTATTGCGGCAGTCGCATTCTGGCGGCGACGCTGTCAGAGCTGCATCATAAGGTACAGCGTTATCGCAAGCTGTCGGTGGAGCATTCCGACCGCGCTCGTGTTGCCGTAAAGGAGCATGAGGCGATTTTACGCGCCTTGGAGCAGCATGACGGAGATGAGGCAGAACGATTGACCGTACTGCATATTGACAACGCCAAAAAGTGCATCGTGTCCGCGACCGGTGCCAACGAGAACAAAGGATAAAGGAGTTGCAATCATGGGATTGACAATTGCACAAAAAATCATTAAAGAGCATCTGGTCGAAGGCGAGATGATCGCCGGTCAGGAGATCGCCCTTCGCATGGATCAAACACTGACGCAGGACGCGACGGGTACCATGGCCTATCTGGAATTTGAGGCCATCGGCATTCCGCGTGTGCGCACTGAGCTCAGCGTTGCTTACATCGATCATAACACACTTCAGTCCGGCTTTGAAAATGCCGACGACCATCGCTATATTCAGTCCGTAGCCAAAAAGCACGGCATTCGCTTCTCGCGTCCCGGTAACGGTATTTGCCATCAGGTGCATCTCGAGCGTTTTGGCAAGCCCGGCAAGACACTAATCGGCTCGGACAGCCACACTCCCACGGGCGGCGGCATTGGTATGCTGGCGTTTGGCGCAGGCGGTATGGATGTAGCCGTTGCCATGGGCGGTGGCGCATATTATATCACTATGCCCAAGATGATCAAGGTCAACCTGACGGGTAAGCTCTCGCCGTGGGTGAGCGCCAAGGATGTTAGCCTTGAGATATTGCGTATTCTGTCCGTCAAAGGCGGCGTGGGCTATATCATCGAGTGGGGTGGAGAAGGCGTCAGCACGCTGTCTGTTCCCGAGAGAGCCACCATTACTAACATGGGCACCGAACTGGGCGCTACGACCTCTATTTTCCCCTCTGACGAGGTTACGCGTGCTTTCCTTGCCGCGCAAGGCAGAGAAGAGGACTATATTCCCCTTGCCAGTGATCCTGACGCGGTCTACGATCGTGTGATCGATATCAATCTCTCCGAACTTGAGCCATTACTCGCTTGCCCGCACAGCCCCGATAACATCAAGTCGGCGCGCGAGCTGTCGCACATTAAGGTCGATCAGGTTTGCATCGGCTCTTGTACCAACTCCTCGCTTCGCGATATGCTGCGCGTGGCGGCGATCCTCAAAGGCAAGAAGATTGATGACTCGGTCAGTCTGTCCGTTTCTCCCGGCTCCAAGCAGGTGTTGACCATGCTGGCCGATTGCGGCGCGCTGTCCGATATCATTGCCTCCGGTGCACGAGTGCTGGAATGTGCGTGCGGTCCTTGCATCGGCATGGGCTTCTCTCCCAATTCGGCAGGCGTTTCGCTTCGAACCTTCAACCGTAACTTCGAGGGACGAAGCGGCACGCGCGACGGTCAGGTCTATCTCGTATCTCCCGAAGTGGCCGCCGTTGCCGCGCTGACGGGTTATATCACCGACCCGAGAACGCTGGGCGACTATCCCGAGATCACCATGCCCGAGGAGTTCCTCGTTAACGACAGCGCCGTTCTTTTGCCTGCTGACGAGTCTGAAGCGGCCGACGTTGAGGTCCTGCGTGGTCCGAACATTAAGCCGCTCCCCGATGCCTATCCGTTAACGGATACCATCAAGGCGCCCTTGACGCTCAAGGTGGGCGATAACATCACGACCGACCATATCATGCCCGCAGGCGCCAAGATCCTGCCGTATCGCTCCAATATTCCGTATCTGTCCAAGTTCTGCTTTGCCGTTTGCGACGAAAGCTTCTCGGATCGTGCCAAGGCGGCAGGGCAGTCCATTATCGTCGGCGGAGTCAACTACGGTCAAGGCTCGTCTCGTGAGCACGCGGCACTTGTACCGCTGTATCTCGGTGTACGTGCCGTCGTGGCCAAGAGCTTTGCCCGCATTCACGTGGCAAATCTGATCAACGCAGGCATTTTGCCGCTGACTTTTGCTAATCCCGACGATTACGACAGGGTAGAGCAGGGCGATGAGCTGGAGATGACGGGCTTGATCGAAGCGCTTGACACGGGAAAAGCAACGCTGAAGAATTTGACGAGCGGCGCCGAGATTGAGCTGGTGTGCCAGTTCTCGCAGCGCCAAAAGGACATGCTGCTCGCCGGCGGTCTGCTCAAATATACTGCAAGATAACGGAAGGAGAAGTTAAACTATCATGCAGAAAATTCAAATGAAAACGCCGCTGGTCGAAATGGACGGCGACGAAATGACTCGCATTCTCTGGCAACAGATCAAGGACGAGCTGATCCTTCCGTTTGTTGACCTTAAGACCGAATACTACGATCTTGGCCTTGTCGAGCGCGAGCGGACTAAGGATGCCGTCACCATGGAGGCAGCGCTGGCCAATAAAAAATACGGCGTAGCCGTCAAGTGCGCAACCATCACGCCCAACAAGCAGCGCGTGGAGGAATACAATCTGTCCGAGATGTGGAAGAGCCCCAACGGCACCATCCGCGCCGTTCTTGACGGTACGGTCTTTCGCGCGCCCATCTTGATTGACTCTATCAAGCCGGCAGTGCGCAACTGGAAGAAGCCTATCACCATTGCCCGTCACGCATACGGCGACGTGTATAAGGCAACCGAGTACCGCATCCCTGGCGAGGGTAAGGCAGAGCTGCTGTTCACCGCCAAGGACGGTACCCAAATGCGCCAGACCATCTACGATTTCGAGTGCGCGGGTGTCTTGCAGGGGCAGTACAATAAGGATACATCTATCAGATCTTTCGCTCACTCTTGCTTCAAGTACGCCATCGCAACCAAGCAGGATCTGTGGTTCTCAACCAAGGACACCATCTCCAAGCAGTACGACCAGACCTTCAAGCTCATCTTTGAGGAGATCTATCAGAACGAATACAAGGCCGAGTTTGAGAAGCTGGGTATCGAATATTTCTACACGCTGATCGACGACGCGGTCGCCCGCGTCATCCGTAGCGAGGGCGGCTTCATCTGGGCCTGCAAGAACTACGACGGCGACGTTATGAGCGATATGGTATCGACCGCTTTTGGGTCGCTTGCCATGATGACCTCGGTGCTTGTTTCTCCCGACGGCAACTACGAATACGAGGCGGCACACGGAACAGTCACGCGCCACTATTACCGCTACCTCAAGGGTGAGGAGACCTCGACCAATCCCATGGCGACCATCTTCGCCTGGACGGGCGCGCTCCGCAAACGCGGCGAGCTGGACGAGCTGCCCGATCTCGTTGCCTTTGCCGACAAGCTGGAGGCTGCTTGCATTCAGACGCTCAACGACGGCATCATGACTAAGGACCTTGCAGGTCTTGTCGAGGACAAGTCCGCCGTCACGCCCGTCAATAGCATGGGATTTTTGAAGGCGATCAGAGAGAGGATGTAACATCATGTACGACTATCATAAGCTTTATCAGAAAAACTTTAAGAACCTTCCCAAAATCAGCTTTTGGGCAACCTTCATCGGTGTGTTTGTCGTTGTAATTGCCGTTGCGATTTTGCTCGCCAAGCTTACAGATATGGTTTTTGTGGCCATTCTTGTGCTTGTGGCAGGATTGGCATTGTCCGTTTGTTTGGCGCGTTTTGCCCGTTGGTTATGCGCCGTCAATATTTCACAAAAAGTTGTAGTTGCGGATACTCTGCTGGCAATGAAGAGCGGCAATGCAGGCACGCCCGATACAGCTAATTCCGTGAAAGCGGCTCCATTGGCAAAGGTAGCTCCTAAGCCGGAAAAAACCAAACTGCCGGACGGTCAAAAGCGATGCTGGGCCTGCGGAGCAGTACAATCAGCTGATCGCAATTTTTGCATTCAGTGTAATGAAAAATTGTGATAATAAAAAAGATCACGTCACATTTTGGTGTGACGTGGTCTCTTTTTATGCAATTATTTTTTGAGTTCCTCCAAAAACTCCCCAATCCGTCTCAGCGCCTCGTTGATATGCTCCACTGAGTAGCAATACGACGCGCGGATAAATCCTTCGCCACCCTGACCAAAGGCAGGGCCGGGAACGACAGCGACCTTTTTGGAATACAGCAGCTTTTCGCAGAATTCCTCCGAGGTCATGCCCGTCGAGGCAATAGAAGGAAAGGCGTAAAACGCGCCCTTGGGCTCGCGGCAGGTCAGTCCCAGCTTGTTAAAGCCGGACACGATCAAACGGCGGCGCATATCGTATTCCTCGCGCATTTCTTGAACGTTGGTGTCACAAGAGCGCAGAGCCTCGATAGCGGCGTACTGTGAGGTCGTGGGGGCGCACATGATGGCGTACTGGTGAATCTTGCGGATCTCCTGCATGATGGGAGCGGGGCCGCAAGCGTAGCCCATGCGCCAGCCCGTCATAGAGAAGGACTTGGAAAAGCCATTGACGACAACGGTGCGCTCGGCCATGCCGTCAATCGAGGCGATGGACACGTGGCGCTTGCCGCCATAGGTCAGCTCGGCGTAGATCTCGTCCGAAATGATGAGAATGTCACGATCACGCAGAATTTCGGCGATCTTTTCAAGGTCTTCTTTTTCCATGATGCCGCCCGTTGGGTTGCAGGGATAGGGAAGAATCAGTACCTTTGTCTTGGGTGTCAGGTGGGCAAGCAAAGCCTCGGGCGTGAGCTTGAACTCATGCTCGGCGTCCGTTTGGATGATCACGGGGACGCCACCTGCCAGCGCCGTCATAGGCTCGTAGCAGACGTAGCTGGGCTGGGGGATGATGACCTCGTCACCCGGGCAAACGACGGCGCGTATTGCGGCGTCTATGGCCTCGCTGCCGCCGACGGTGATGAGGATCTCGTTTTTATGATCATACGTCAGACCGTATTTGTCCTTGACGTAGTATGCCACCTCGCGGCGCAAATGCTCGAGTCCTGAGTTGGAGGTATAGCGCGTCTGGCTGTGCTCCAGCGACGCGATTCCTGCGCGACGGATTTTCCAGGGGGTGGGGAAGTCGGGCTCGCCCACACCAAGAGAAATGACATCCTGCATGGTTTCGGCAATATCGAAAAACTTACGAATGCCCGAGGGCTTGATGTCCTTTACGCAGGGGTTTAAAATGCGATCATAATTTACGGTACTCACAGCGAGAAGTTCCCCCGATCGTCGCCATCTTCTCCGAACAGCTCAACGTCCAGCTCCTTATAGCGGCGCAGTACGAAATGGGTGGAGGTGGAGAGCACCGAGTCAATGGTAGACAGTTCCTTGGCCACGAACAGCGCAACCTCCTGGAAGGTCTTTCCCTTGACGACGACAGAGAGATCGTAGCCGCCCGACATCAGATAGACCGACTCAACCTCGGGATATTTCATCACGCGTTGAGCGACCTCCTCAAAGCCCAGTCCGGCCTTGGGAGTGACCTTGAGCTCGATGATGGCCGATACGGTCGAGCTGTCCATTCTTTCCCAGTCAACAACGGCCTTGTAGCCGCGAATGAGACCGTCTTTTTCCATCTGTGCCATCTCCTGCTTGACGGCTTCTTCGTCCATTCCCGTCATAACGGCGAGATCCTGTACGCTGTAGCGAGCGTTTTTACTGAGTAGCTTTAAAAGCTTGATGTTCATGGTTGTTCCTCCGTTTTCTAAAATAAAAAAGCCCCCGACATAGCATGCGCTATGCTCAGGGCGAAATGTTTCCGCGTTACCACCTGAATTCGGCTGACCGTGATACGATCCACCGCACTTAGCCGGCACTATCATGCCGATCCCCGATAACGGAGGGAATCCGTTGAAGCCTTATGGCGCGCCACTCGGTTCAAAGCTCAAAAACTGCTTCACACGGCCACCCTCGAAGCTTTCACCAACCGCTTCGTCTCTGCAAAGGACTTCTCCGTATTACTCCTTTTTCTCATAGCTGTTACGGATATTATACTATGCACGATGGCATTTGTCAACAAAAACAATTCAAATTCCGCAAAAAATATTGACATATGGATTTTTTTGTGATAAAATAATTGAGTAAGTAATATTTATATCCACATGGAGGGTTTTACTATGAAGAGAATCAAAACTGTCGAAACCAAGAACATTGCAAAGACCGTTGAGAACGGTGGCTGCGGCGAGTGCCAGACCTCTTGCCAGTCCGCTTGCAAGACCTCTTGCGGCGTTGCAAATCAGCAGTGCGAGAACAATAAGTGATTTTCGCTACATGATAAAACGCTGTCCCGCACACGGTGACAGCGTTTTATTTTTGAGTGAAGTTCGTTTACATAGAAAGGGAATACAATAAAATGGTACATCAATATCAATTAAACGGCTATAACATCGTGCTTGACACCTGCTCGGGCTCGGTTCACGTCGTGGATGAGGTAGCATACGATATCATCAAACTGTTTAAAACGCACACGGAGGATGAGATCGTTTCGCTCATCCTGGAAAAATACAAGGAGCTGCCCGACGTCACGCGCGAGGATATTCTTGATTGCCTTGACGACATCCGTGAGCTGGAACAAAACGGCAAGCTCTATTCGGAGGATAAGTACGAAAATCTGGCCACTACCTATAAAAACAACAGTAAGGTCATCAAGGCGCTGTGTCTGCACGTGTCGCACACCTGTAATTTGAATTGCGCGTATTGCTTTGCCAGCCAGGGTAAATATCAGGGCGATCGTGCGCTGATGTCCTTTGAGGTCGGTAAGCAGGCGCTCGATTTCCTGATTGCAAATTCGGGCAGCCCCAAAAATCTTGAGGTGGACTTCTTCGGCGGCGAGCCTGCGTTGAACTTTGACGTAGTCAAGCAGCTGGTAGAGTATGCTCGCAGCGTTGAAAAGGAGCATAATAAGAACTTCCGCTTTACCTATACGACCAACGGTATGGTGCTGACGGACGATATGATCGATTTTCTCAACAAAGAATGTCATAACGTCGTTCTGTCGCTCGACGGCCGCAAGGAGGTCAACGACCGCTTCCGCGTGGACTACACGGGACGCGGCAGCTATGATGTGATCGTACCCAATTTCAAACGTCTGGTCGAAAAGCGTGGCGGAAAAGGATATTACGTCCGCGGCACCTTTACGCACCATAATACGGACTTTACTAACGATATCTTCCACATGGCAGACCTTGGCTTTACCGAGCTGTCGATGGAGCCCGTCGTTTGTGCGCCCGACGATCCTTGTGCGCTGACGGCAGAGGATCTGCCCGTTATCAAGGAGCAGTACGAGATCCTGGCCAAGGAAATGATCAAGCGCAAAAAGGAAGGCCGCCCGTTTACCTTCTACCATTACATGCTGGATCTGAAAAACGGCCCTTGCATTTACAAGCGCATCACGGGCTGTGGCTCGGGTACCGAGTATATGGCCGTCACCCCTTGGGGCGAGCTGTATCCCTGCCACCAGTTTGTAGGCGATACCAAGTACAGCCTTGGTGACATCTGGAACGGTGTCAAGAATATTGAGGCGCAGGATCAGTTCAGACATTGCAACGCTTATGCGCGTCCCGAGTGTCGCGATTGCTGGGCTCGTCTCTATTGCTCGGGTGGCTGTGCCGCTAACGCCTACCACGCTACGGGAAGCATCAACGGCATTTATGAATACGGCTGTGAGCTATTTAAAAAGCGCATTGAGTGTGCCGTTATGATGCAGGTTGCCGAGAGCGAGGAATAATTCGAAATTATCTGCGAGAGGTCAAAATCATGAAAACGCCGATATACGATTTTGTTCAATCTTATATACAATCGCATACCGCGCGCTTTCATATGCCGGGGCATAAGGGAAAGCCTTATCTCGGCTGCGAAGTCGGCGACATTACGGAAATCGACGGTGCGGATGTGCTTTATAGCGCTTGCGGCGTCATTGACGAGAGCGAGTGCAACGCGAGCGCGCTGTTTCGCACGGCACATACCTTTTATTCCACGGAGGGCTCGTCACTTGCCATTCGCGCTATGCTCGCGCTTGTAAGAGAACAGAGTGCGGAAGAACGCCCCCTGATTCTTGCGGCGCGTAACGCGCATAAAGCCTTTGTGTACGGTTGTGCCTTGCTCGATCTGCAGGTGGAATGGATGTATCCGGAGAAGGCGCATCATGTTTGCGATGCGACCATCCACCCCCGTCAACTTCAAGCGATATTGGCCGAGCAAACGAAAAAGCCGAGCGCAGTTTACGTCACCTCGCCCGACTATTTGGGCAACGTCTCGGATATTGCCGGCTTGTCGGCCGTTTGTGACGCATATGGCATACCGCTTTTAGTTGATAACGCCCACGGCGCGTATCTGGGATTTTTGGAGCGTTCGCTTCACCCGATCGCGCTTGGCGCAACGCTTTGCTGTGACTCGGCACATAAAACGCTCCCCGTGCTGACGGGAGGCGCCTATCTGCATGTTTCTCCCAAAGCGCCCAAGGGATACGCAGAAAACGCAAGAAAGGCTCTTTCGCTTTTCGCATCGACCAGCCCCTCGTATTTGATTCTTCAATCGCTCGATCTGTGCAACGCGTATCTCGCGGATGGCTACAAGGAGCGACTATCCGAATGCGTGCAACGCGTTTGTGACGCCAAAGAGCATCTGCAATACAAAGGCTTCTATATCGTCGACGGCGAGCCGCTGAAAATCGTCATCGACGCGAAGAAAAGCGGATATACCGGCTCTGAACTTGCCGTAGCTTTGAAATCGCAGGGCATCGAATGTGAATTTTCTGATCCGGATTTCGTTGTTCTGATGGCAACGCCTGAAAACGAACCGTCGGATTTCGACCGTCTGAAGACCGCGTTTGATACGATTGAGCCGCGAGAGAGGATCAAGAGCGAGCTGCCCGTTTTGCAAGCGGCAGACCTCGTCCTTAACTTGAGACAAGCGGTGCTCAGCCCGAGCGAGAAGGTTTCGCTTGACGATGCCATCGGCCGAATCTGTGCCGCACCAACGGTCGCTTGTCCGCCTGCGGTTCCCATTGTCATCAGCGGAGAGAGAATCACAAGCGCGCATCTTGAGGTGATGAGATATTACGGCTACGAAAGCATTGAGGTTGTCAAATAGGAAACGCCAAAAGAAAAATAATAAAACACAGCACAACTCTTTTGAGTTGTGCCGTGTTTTTGTTGGTACTGATCAAAACAGAGGCGAGGGATACACGCCGTCTGCGATGAGCTTTTTGATGGCCGCTACGACCGCGGGCTTATCTTCCTTGTAGGTAACGCCGAACCAATGATCCTCGGTGGGCAAAACCTTAACAGTTGCTTTGCCTTCCTGCAAGAGATCATCTACGATAGCGGGCAGCAGATATTCTGCCTTGATGTCACCTTCCTTTACGTTGGAAAGGAAAATGGGGAAGCGCTCTGCAAGAACCTCGATGAAGGCAGGCGTCAAGCCCCACATGTTCATCGAAACGAAGGACTTGGGATCCAGCGCCTTCCAATCGGCATCGCCGTAAGGAACAGCCGCGCCGCCTTCGGTTTTGGTGATGTTGTGAGTTTCGGTGACCTTGACCAGATCGTAGTTTTCGTTGACCGTGCAAACACCGCGGGATACGCCGCCGTTGTCGCTGAGGGTATGGTCGAGAATATAGCCTGCCATGCAGAAATCAAAGGGCTTGTTTTCGCAGTTGGCAACCAGATAATCGTGGATCAGACGGAAGCCCTCTTTGCCGTAATAGTCGTCGGCGTTGATAACGATAAAGGGATTGTTGACCGTGCCGCGACATGCAAGCAGTGCCTGGCCCGTACCCCAAGGCTTGGTGCGTCCTTCGGGAAGAGAGAAGCCTTCGGGCAGATCGTCAAGCTCCTGGAATACGTATTTGCAAGGGCAGACCTTTTCCATGTCGTTGCCGATGATCTCACGGAAGTCAGCCTCCAGATCCTTACGGATGATGAATACGACCTCGTCAAAGCCCGCCTGAAGAGCGTCGTAGATGGAATAATGCATAATGATCTCGCCGTTCGGCCCCATGTGCTCGAGCTGCTTAATGCCGCCACCAAAGCGAGAGCCGATACCTGCCGCAAGAATGACAAGAGATGTTTTCATTGAAAAAACTCCTTTGTGTATGTACAAATTTTACCTTATCATTGTAGCACAAGTGATTAATTTTGTCAAGGCGTTGACAATATTTGCAAAGAATGATATACTATAAAAAAAGATAATCCTATAAAAAATAATGATATATCCCAAAGGGGGCGATTAAAATGATCGATGTAAAAAAAGGAAAGATCGTATGCGACGATGGCGTTGTCATTTCTCGCAGAACAAGGTTGAATCGCCTTATAAAGAAAATGCGAACATATATCATCAACACAAAGGAAATCAACCACTATACGCATATATGCCTGCGAAATGCCAATGTAAGTGACGGTATTTATGATCTGTTGCTTTGTTTTAATCCTCGGAATAGGATAGAGCGCATAGACATAATCCCTATGGGCAGACATCATATGCCTTTACGGATCACCCGAGGAAAATACGTAATGAATGATATTTCATGTCTGGTATCGCATAGCGACGAGATAGAAGAGGATACCCGACAGTGGCTGAACAGATATCAACTTGAGGATAGAAAGAAATATTCATGGGGTGAGATGGGCATCGCCATTGATCTTGACCGCAGTTATTACATACACGCATTTATGAATTTCAGATAATGCAAAGGGGGATCAGCATGATCAAAAAGGAAATAAATGCAGCGGATGGTCGCTGTCGTATTCTTATTTACGATCAGTTACCCTCTACCAACACAACCGCGCGCGAGCTTGCCAAGGACGGTGCGGCAGATGGCACCGTCGTAATTGCTGACAGACAGAGCGCAGGACGCGGAAGATTACAGCGAGCCTTCTTTTCCCCCGAGGGCACGGGGCTGTATATGAGCGTCATTGTGCGACGAGACCTGCCCGCGACCGATGCGCTCCGCTTGACCACCATGGCCGCTGTGGCCACCGCGCAGACGATTGAGTGCATGATTGGTCGCCAGGTTGGTATCAAATGGGTCAATGACATCTATCTTGACGGCAAAAAGGTATGCGGCATTTTGACCGAAGGTTCCATTTTGCCGGGCGAAAAGAAATTGCAATACGCTGTGATCGGCATCGGCGTCAACATCACGCCGCCCGAGGGAGGCTTTCCTCCCGAGATTGCGCATATCGCAGGGGCGATTTTGCCGAGCGTAGACGATGCTGAGAGCGCGCGATCCACGCTTGCCGCAGGCATATTGAATCGGCTGATGTTTCTGCTTGATCAAGACGATCCCAACCTATGTCTCGACGAGTATCGCCGCCACTTGATCCTGCGTGATAGAGACATCATCGTGTATGGAGCAGATGAAACGCCTCGTTTTGCGCGTGCATTGGATATTGATGAAGAGTATCGCTTGATCGTCCGTTTTGAGGATGGAAGCCAGGCGGCCCTGGATAGTGGGGAAGTCAGTATAAAACTATAAAAGAGAACGGCTGTATTCAAGGGAATACAGCCGTTCCTTTATATAATTAGTCAGTGGTTTCTACGTCTTTTTTTGCTTCTTCGGCGGGGGCTGCTTTTGCTGCTAATTTAGCCGCCTTTTCTTGCTTTCTCTTTTTTCTTCTGCGCTTTGCCTTAACCGAGCCTATGATGATCCAAACGATAATACCGGGCATGGCAAGGATGAGCAACGTGGGGAAGGCACGGATGAACCAAACGGCGAAGTCTTGTGCGTTTTCCGCAAATTTTTCCCAGCTGGTTACAAAGGCATCGTAAACGCGATCACTAAAGTAGGGGCTGGGTTCATTGATCTTGGAGTACTCAACGACCTCGGACAGGTTCATGGTAACGGTGGAATACGATACCTGGCTGTCCAGCACGCGGAGTCTGGTCTTGAAGGCCTCAATCTCGCTGATGACGTTGTACAGGCGATCCTGAATGCTGAGCATTTCAGCGGTCGTCTTTGCGTTTGCCAGCATCTTTTCGTAGACCGCGCGTTCGCTTTCCAGTACGTTCAGACGAGCCTCAATGTCGTAGTATTCGCTGGTTACGTTTTGCACGTTCGCGTTCTGCGACGTAACGTGTACCATGCCGCCGACCTCATTCAAAAAGGCGTCCAGCTTTTCTGCAGGAATACGCAGTACCATATAGGCGGTGCGTGCATAGTAATCGGTGCTGCCGTAGGAGCGGTTGGTCGTGCGGAAGGTCTCCTCAAAACCGCCTGCTGTCTTCAATGCTGCGCGGATGGCGGTGACGGCCTTGTCAAACTCCTTCGTTTGCGCGTCCATAGTAACGGTGCGAATAATCTTTTGAGCGAGCTCTTGCGTGTTGCCGTTGTCGGCAGACTCGTTTTTCTCGGGCAACTCGACGTTGCCGTAGCCGTAGTCGCTGTCAACCTCTGGCATGGAGGGAGCCATAGCACCGCTGTCGTAATCGTTTTTGCTTGCTGCGCACGAGGTGAAAACAAAGCAGAGCATCAGAACCACGGCCAGCATGAGTGTCAGTTTTTTGTTCAACATAAAACAAGTCCTCCTTTGATTTTTCGTTTTGGTAAGAAAACCTCCGTCATATGAGTAAAGGGCTCTACTTATATAGACGGAGGAAATCTTACAAAGGTTACACGTTTTGTGAAATTAATTCAATTTTTCAAGAGCCGAGATAACGCCCGCGAGATTTTCACGGTATTTCTCCAGCTTTGCACGCTCACCCTCGACGACAGCCGCAGGAGCCTTGGCAACAAAGCCCTCGTTGGACAGCTTGGCAGAGAGGCGAGCGATCTCACCCTCCAGCTTTTTCTGCTCGGCAGAAAGGCGAGCCTTTTCCTTTTCGACGTCGATGATGTCGGATAGGGGAAGCAGAATGGTTGCGGCGGCGGTAACGATCTGAACCGTTTCGTCCGCGCTCAGCTTGCCCTCAAAGCTGCCTGCAACCTCAACCTCGGAAGCGGATGCCAAGCGCTGGAAGAAGACGGCAGAGCTCTCGGGGAAATACTCGGGATGCGCGGTTGCAATATATACCTTAGCGCGGCGGGAGGGAACGATGTTCATTTCGCTGCGGCGGTTACGGATAGCACGAATGGCGTCGATGATGACGTTCATGCGCTCGGTGTCCTCGGGGAACAGAAGAGACTCGTCAAATGCGGGGTAGCGAGCGATCATGATGCTCTCTTCGTTTTCATCGTGGGGCAGAGACTGATAGATTTCCTCGGTGATGAACGGCATGAAGGGATGCAGCAGCTTGAGAATGCCCGTCAAAACGTGGCAAATAACCTTCTGCGCGACGATGTTTGCGGCGCTTTCCTTGTCATTGAGTCTTGCCTTGGCAAGCTCGATATACCAGTCACAGAAAACGTCCCAGGTGAAGTCATACAGCGTGCTGAGTGCAACACCGACCTCAAAACTCTCAAGCGAATCGTTGACAGCCTTGACCGTTTCATTGTAGCGGGTGAGGATCCACTTGTCTTCGGTCGCCATGTCCTCAATGGGCGGCAGGGTTGCATCGTCAATGGTCAAATTCATGCGAACGAATCTCGATGCGTTCCACAGCTTGTTTGCAAAGTTGCGGGCAGCCTCGATCTTCTCATCCGAGAAACGCATATCGTTTCCGGGGCTGTTACCGGTAGCAAGGGCGAAGCGAAGCGCGTCGGCACCGTACTTGGCGATGATCTCCAGAGGATCGATACCGTTGCCCAGAGACTTGGACATCTTGCGCCCCTGTGCATCGCGCACCAGACCGTGAATGAAGACGGTAGAGAAGGGCTTCTGACCCATGTGCTCAAGACCGGAGAAGATCATACGGGATACCCAGAAGGTGATGATATCGTAGCCGGTGACCAAAGTGGAGGTGGGATAGAAGGTAGCCAGATCCTCGGTATCCTCGGGCCAGCCCAAGGTGGAGAAGGGCCACAGAGCGGAGGAGAACCAGGTGTCCAGGG
>JAZLDE010000008.1:0-4140 GCA_045614625.1 Eubacteriales bacterium | reverse complement strand
TGGGTGCCGAGAAGTTCTTGGACATCAAGTGCCGTATGGCAGGTCTGACTCCCGACGCCGTGGTGATGGTCGCCACCGTCCGCGCGCTGAAGATGCACGGCGGTCTGGCAAAGACCGAGCTGGCAACCGAGGATTTGGCGGCTCTGGAGCGTGGTATTCCCAACCTGCTGCGCCACGTGTCCAACATCAAGAACGTGTACAAACTCCCCTGCGTGGTGGCGGTCAACCGTTTCCCCACCGACACCGACGCGGAGATCGACTTTATCATCGCCAAGTGCCGTGAGCTGGGCGTCAACACCGTGCTGTCCACCGTTTGGGCAGAGGGCGGTAAGGGCGGCGAGGATCTCGCCCGCGAGGTCGTGCGTCTGTGCGAAGAGGAGCAGGGTGATTTCACCTTCTCGTATGAGCTGGATGCTCCTATCGTCGACAAAATCGACGCAGTGGTTAAGAAGGTCTACGGCGGCGACGGCGTGATCGTTACCCCCGCGGCCAAGAAGCAGATCGACCAGCTGACCGCTCTGGGATTTGATAAGCTGCCCATTTGCGTCGCCAAGACGCAGTACAGCTTCTCGGACGATTCCACCAAGCTCGGCGCGCCCGAGGGCTTTAAGGTCACCGTCCGCAACGTCAAGGTATCCGCAGGCGCCGGCTTCATCGTCGTCCTGACGGGTGACATCCTGACCATGCCCGGTCTGCCCAAGTCTCCCGCCGCCGAACGCATCGACGTGGATGAGAATGGTAAGATCACCGGATTGTTCTGATAAGAATAAAAGTACGTTGAGGGGAACTTCTTTCGAGAAGTTCCCCCCCAACTCCCCTCAAGAACTTTATGGAAAAAGAAAAAGAGGGCTCGCCTAAACAAATTCTTCTATCTCTGTATAGGGAAAGAAAGCGGGCTGTTCCATAGTGATTTCGCCTGCGGCGAAATCGGCTCCCGCAAGAAGTGGGGCCCCTCCCCCTTCTTCTCCACAAAATTAGAATTGTAATTTGGCAAAATAAAAAGAGGGGATGAAAACCCCCTCCGCGGCGACCCACGGATCTTGGCCAAAGCCTCACCATTTTTTTGCTCTTACGAGCTCTCGCCTATTTGCAAACCGAGGTGTCAAGAATACTCGTTGAGCCCTCAACCATAAATGCACGGCTTGCATGTTAAGTGTCCCCGAAATTTACCACCCGGGGCAATGTCGGAGCACCCGACAGGTGTACATGATTTCATGTACCTGGATTTATTATACCACGTTTTTCGTAAATGTCAAGAAAAATTTTGCCTGCCGCGCGTGGTGGCTGCCTTGAAGCACAGCACATCCGAGAAATATGTTTATCTCTTGATATGCTTTGTAGCGCGGCACAAAAAGGGGAATCCAAGGGGGAACGCCTGGGCTGGCAATGTTTGCGCCCGCGCGAAGCGCGATGTTCGCGTTTAGCGAACAAGCAAACTTGCGATTTCGGCTTGCCGAAATCTGTTTTCTTTCGCCATTTCTTTGTGGAACGACAAAGAAATGGCAATAAACGCAAGCCTCGAACGCGTGCGAAGCACTGTGTGAGAGTCCGGCTACGCAGTTCCCCAAGCGTTCAGCTACCCAACTTGCCAAGTGTTCAGACTCCCCCCTTCTCCCACTCTTTAAGATTCTCTTAATTTCCAAAAAAACACGCCTTCTTATGGTATAATAAACCTAATAAAATCAAACGAGGTTTTTATCATGTCAAAATTTCTCGAATGGACCTGGGGCGACATCAACAATGGCGACGTCGGTCCCGGTATGTTCAGTTGGTTCCATCTTCTTTGGCTGGCCATTATGGTCGTCGCCTGCGTCGTCTTTTGCCTGACGATCGCCAAAAAGCATAGCGCTCGCCGCGACCGCATCGTCGTGGGCGTTTTTTCTGTGATCCTGCTTGGCTGTGAGATCTTCAAGCAGCTGTTCTGGTGGGAGTTTTACGGCTACTATCGCTGGGAGATCTTCCCCTTCCAGTTCTGCTCCGTGCCCATTTACGTGTCCATCGCGGCCACACTGATCCCTTGGGAAAAGGCGCGCGAGCTTTGCTACCGCTTCCTCGCCTTCTTCGGCATTATCGGAGGACTGGCCGTCATGTTCGTTCCTTCGGCCGTGCTTTATACCTACTTCGTTCCCATGTCGCTGCACGCCATGCTCTGGCACACGGTGCTCGTCGTCATGGGCGCATATCTGATCGCCTCCCGCGGCTACGGCAAAAACCTCAAGGAAATGTTCTCGCCCTGGCTCATGTTCCTCTGCTTTATCGTCCTTGCCATCATCGGCAATATTTTGGTCTACAAGCTGCATCTCGGCACGCCCAACTGTCAGGAGGGCGACAATCTGAGCATGTTCTACATCTCGCCCTACTATCCCACCCAGCTGCCCCTTCTCGGCGCTGTGCAGGAGTTCTCCTACCCGCTGTTTGTGGTATGCTACGTTTTGTTCTTCTCCTCGTTCTCCATGATCGTCTGGGGCGCGACCAAGCTTATCCGCAAGGCCATGAAAAAAGCATAATAACTATCAAAAAGGCGAATGATCGATTCATTCGCCTTTCTTAATAATTATTGAAGATTTCCTCTCTCTCATTGAAAAAATTTCTTCCTCATTGTATAATAACAATGAACAAAAAACGACAACTCCGCTATCATTTCAAAAGGGGGTTCGAACCGTGAATTTTTGGGTCAAGCTGCAACAGATCTGCGAGACGGAAATGCCCTGCCCCGCCCCTTACGGCTGGTTTCATTTGCTGTTTTTCTCGCTGTCTATCCTCGCAGGCATCCTGCTTTGCGTCACGCACAAAAAGGGGGACGATAAGAGAGTCCGCCGCGCCGTGTTCGTCACGGGCGTGATCGTTGTACTTTTGGAAATATATAAGCTGTTCGTTTACAGTTTTTCTATCGACGGAGATCGGCTCGTTTTCGATTTTCAATGGTACGTCTTCCCCTGGCAGTTTTGCTCCACCCCCATGTACGTCAGCATCCTGACGGGAATTTTCCGCAAGGGCAAGATTCATCAAAGCCTGATGGCTTATCTTGCCACCTACGCCGTGTTTGCGGGTGCTTGCGTCATGTTCTACCCCGGTGACGTATTTTATTCCAATCTGGGCTGTAACGTCCAGACCATGATCTGCCACGGCTCGATGCTGACCATTGCCATCTACCTGTACGGCTCGGGCTACGTCAAGACCGAACATAAAACCATTCTTCGCGCCATTCCCGTGTTTGCCGCGGTCGTCGGCATTGCGGCACTGCTCAACGAGGTCATGTTCCACAGCGGGATCATCGGTGACGAGACCTTCAATATGTTCTTCATCAGCCCCCATTTTGAGGGCACGCTGCCCGTCTATTCGTCGGTGCAGGCCGTCGTTCCCTTCCCCTGGTGCCTCATCATTTACGTCCTCGCCTTCTCCGCCGCGTCGTATATCATGCTGCTGGGCGCGTGGGGGATCAAAAAGCTGATCAAGAGGAAAAAAGCATAAAAAAAGAACCGACAATGCGGACTTCTCATAAGGAAGTTTGATTTTCTTGTAGGGACCGGCGTCCTCGACGGTCCATTAAATTTTAATTGCAATGCAAAAAGCAAAGATTAACCACGACAGATTTTTCAAAGTCTGTCGTGGTTGGTTTTGTTATATTCTATAAATCGGAGTTCTTATCTTTATCCAGTGTGGTTTTGTTTTTCTTTGCTCTGATTTTTTGTATTAGCGTGACGATGCCGCAGATGGCATATAAAACCCCGAGTATAACAAATACACCAAGGACACACAATACCTCAAAGGGTATATTTTTCAATAAACCATCAGGAAGCAAATATCCCATAAGTAAAATTATCGCTAAAAACAAAGTAAACAATGGTATAATAGACAGTTCTTTTAATAGTTCTTTTAATGTATCGATCCATGTATATTTCTTCATAAGCTACCTCATTCTCCACATCCTTATTACTGTTTTGTTTTATCACCAGTTTCGCCCTTGTATTACAGATGCACAGGGCCAAGCCCATACCCCTATTCTTCTGTGTATAATTGATCGAATTGCCATTTCATAGGGTTCTCATAAATATATTTATATATTTCGTTGTAGTCGTCCCGATTGCGTATAACGTGATCATAAAACGATCTTTGCCATATTTGTTTATCAAAGGGCGG
>JAZLDE010000007.1:0-4505 GCA_045614625.1 Eubacteriales bacterium | reverse complement strand
GGCTGGCGACCCTTGGCCCGCCCGTCCGTTTTGGCCTTGTGCATGACTGTGTTCATAAGGCAGACCGTAGCGGGGGATGATG
This sequence comes from Eubacteriales bacterium, assembly GCA_045614625.1. GTDB lineage: Bacteria > Bacillota > Clostridia > Oscillospirales > CAG-272 > SIG644. The sequence continues at coordinate 4,423 of JAZLDE010000007.1, read as the reverse complement.
GAACGAAGGGAAAATACGGCGGTCGCACAAGAATTTTGCTCAAAGCCCTTGTATCAATTCAATTTTTATGATAAAATAATATGTTTGTATGAATATTTCGCCAACGCAGGCTTTTTTTGAAAGGATAATGTATATGAATCAACAGCAACTGGCGCGTGAAATCGACCGCCGCCGCACCTTTGCCATCATTTCCCACCCCGACGCAGGTAAGACCACGCTGACTGAAAAGTTTTTGCTTTACGGCGGTGCCATTCAGTCCGCGGGATCTGTCAAGGGCAAGCAGAGTGACCATCACGCCGTGTCCGACTGGATGGAAATGGAGAAGAAGCGTGGTATTTCCATCACCTCGTCTGTCATGCAGTTTGAATATGAGGGCTATTGCATCAATATTCTGGATACTCCCGGTCACCAGGACTTTTCGGAGGACACCTACCGTACCCTGATGGCGGCTGACAGCGCCGTCATGGTCATCGACGCGGCCAAGGGTATCGAGCCCCAGACACGCAAGTTGTTCAAGGTGTGCGCCATGCGCCACATCCCCATCTTTACCTTTATCAACAAGCTCGACCGCGATGCGCGTGATCCCTTTGATCTGCTCGACGAGCTGGAGAGCGAGTTTGGTATCGGGACCTATCCCATGAACTGGCCCATTGGCTGTGGTATTGGCTTTAAGGGCGTGTATGACCGTGACGCACATAGAATTTTGGCCTTTGGTGATTCTCACCGCGGCCGTGACCGCCTGGCTGCCATCGAGTGTGATATCACCGACACGGCTAAGCTTGACGAGCTGATCGGACAGACCGACCGCGAGGTACTGACCGAGCAGGTCGAGTTGCTTGACGGCGCGTGCTTCGATTTTGACGTAGAAAAGGTGCGTTGTGGCAAGCTCAGCCCCGTTTTCTTCGGCTCGGCACTGAATAACTTTGGTATTGAAACGTTTTTGGAGCATTTCTTGAAAATGACGACAGGACCTCTGCCTCGCCGCGCCATCGGTCAGGCGGTTAATCCCACAGACGAGCAGTTCTCGGCCTTCGTTTTCAAGATCCAGGCAAATATGAACAAGGCGCACCGTGACCGTATCGCTTTTATGCGTATTGTGTCGGGTCGCTTTGACCGCAATAGTGAGTACCTGCACGTGCAGGGCGAGCGCACGCTCAAGCTGTCCCAGCCCCAGCAGATGATGGCCCAGGAGCGAGCTGTCATCGATGAGGCGTTTGCGGGGGATATCATTGGCGTATTCGACCCCGGTATTTTCTCCATCGGTGACACGGTTTGCGATCCCAAGTCCAAGATCGTGTTCGAGGGTATTCCCACCTTTGCGCCGGAGAGATTTGCATTGGTCGAGCAGATTGACTCCATGAAGCGTAAGCAGTTCGCCAAGGGCATGAACCAGATTGCTCAGGAGGGTGCTATCCGTATCTTTATTGAGCCCGATTCGGGTATGGAGCGCGTTTACGTCGGCGTTGTCGGCGAGCTTCAGTTTGACGTGCTGGAATCCCGCATGAAGAGCGAGTATGGCGTGGATTACCGCAAGTACCCCTTGCAGTATGGCTCGATCCGCCGTGTCCCTGACGGTGTGGATCCCAAGTCTCTGCGCCTGTTTGACGTCAAGTGGGTACAGGATTTCCGCGGCAAGAATTATTTGCTCTTCAACAACGAGTGGCACGTAGGCAACACGTTGCAGAACAACGAAGGATTGGTGCTTGAGGAGTACGGTCAGGAGCAGAGCGAGGAATAATTTGCTTGTCTCCCATCTATTAAATATTTGTTAAACCACTTGCTTTTTTGTGGCAGATGATGTATAATTAGAATACAATATCACTGTGCCGGTTCGTTGCGGTGATATATTACATCAAAGAGAGGTAACATAAGATGAAGAAAATGACAAAATTGTTGGCGGTTGCTCTGGTAGCAGTTATGTTGCTGACCACGCTGGTATCTTGCGGATCCGCTTTCGGCAAGATCAAGAAGAACTTTGAAAAGGCCGGTTACACCTACGTCAGCGAGGATGCTGACGGCAACAGTATGGCTAAGACCATCACGGCCGAGCTGGAAGATGGCAATCTGGACTGCACCGTTCACGTATTCAAGGGCGAAGGCGCGTTCGGTGTTCCCGTATATGCAATGGTTCTTGAGTTCAAGTCCGATAAGGAACTGGCTAAGGCTTTCGCTGAAGAAGGCTCCGAGACCCTGAAGGGTTTGATTAAGGATGCACAGAATTCCGAATATGTCAGAGATAACTGTGTTCTCGTTGCGCTGACCATCACGCAGCAGGATGAAATGAAGGGTATCTTCAATCAGTAATAACAGTTTAATGAAACAAAAACCGTCTTGCCGGTGCAAGGCGGTTTTTGTGTGGAGTAGTGAATGAAGAATAAATGGATCAAACAGATCGTGTTTCCCCTATTAGCCGCCCTGATTTGGGGAACTGCGTTCGTCTTTCAAAGCGAGGCGGCGGTGCATATAGGGCCGTTTACCTTCAATACGGTGCGTGGGATGCTGGCATTCCTTTCTTTGGGCCTCATCTTGCTTGGCCGAGATCTTTGGAATAAGAGAAAAGGAAACAAGCAAGAAGAGAGCGTGCCGGCAGAAAAGCGCAATATCAAGGCCTTGTTGATCGGTGGCTTTTTGTGCGGAACGGTACTGGCCGTTGCCGCTAATTTACAACAGCTGGGTCTGGGCTCGACTTCTCCCGGTAAGGCGGCCTTTATTACGGCTCTGTACGTTGTGTTGGTTCCGGTCTTTTCGCTGTTTTTCGGCAAAAAGGCGCGCGTGCTCGTTTGGATCGGTGTCGCATTGGCAACGGTTGGACTATACTTCCTTTGTATTACGGGGACGATGACGATCGAGACAAGTGACTTTTTCGTCTTCCTTTGTGCGTTTTGCTTCGCCGCCCATATTATCGTCATTGATCGCGTATCGCCCCACGTCAACGGCGTGGAGCTGTCCTGCCTTCAGTTTTTAGTCATGGCGGTCGAGTCGGCTGTCTGTATGCTAATCGTGGAATCGCCCACATGGGAGGCAATGCTGGCTTGCCTTTGGCCACTGTTTTACGTGGGTGTCTTTTCGAGTAGTGTGGCGTATACCTTGCAGATCTTGGCGCAGAAAAATTCCAACCCGACCGTGGTGTCGTTGCTCTTGTGTCTGGAGTCAGTGGTTGCCGTTTTGGCGGCGGGGGTATTGACGGGACAATGGATGTCGAGCAGGGAATGGATCGGCTGTGTGTTGATGCTGCTCGCTGTCGTTTTGGCTCAACTGCCAGACGGCATCTTTAAAAAGAAAACAAAATAAAGAATGACAGGCAGAGAAAACGAAAGGGCGTTTTCTCTGCCTGTTGTTTGTTATATTCTCGCAACTTTTAGCTTTGCCATATCTGCCGCGCGTGGTGGCAAGACTTGGAGCACAGCATTAAAAAAATATATTTGATCTCTCTTGATGTGCTATGTAGCGCGGCAATGCCGGGGAGGCCCCGGAGGGAACGTCCGGGCGTGTTTTCTTTCGCCATTTCTTTGCGACGAGGCAAAGGAATGGCATCCATGCCGGTACAGATCAGCGCGCGGCGCAGTCGCGCAGTATGACCGTCAAAAGAAGAAGCAGCATAAAATTCCGCTACCTAAAAACCCCTAAAAAATAAAGAGGGCAGGCACACAGAAATCTCTGTATGTCTGCCGACAACTTTATGCACGAACAATAAGTTAAAAAACTTATGCCTTCTTCATCGTGCGCAGGCAACGGGAGCAAACCGAAATGGACTTGGTATTGCCACCGACGGAAATCTTAACCTTGCGGATGTTGGGCTTCCAACATCTCTTCGTTTTACGGTGGGAGTGGGAAACGTTTTCGCCGAATACAACGCCCTTACCGCAGATACTGCACTTTGCCATCCTTGACACCTCCTTGAACACGCCTCTATGGCGCACAGATATCGATTTAACTTAAACAACGGCTATTATTATAGCACAATACTTTTAAAAATGCAAGAGTTTTTTAAAATTTTCATCGTTTTTTTCAAAATAAAACAAAAAATGGGCGTATCTATGCCACTTCACGGGCATTTTTACGGATTTTCTGCTGTCTGATCGGGTAAATTGGCCGTTGAATCCTCCTCTGTACCCTCCACTTGCTCTTTCTCTGTGGGAGCGAATGGCTCGGGCGAGCATACATCACCGTTGTATGCGGGGCTTGCCTTGGCAATCAAGCACAGCGTCAGCTCCCCTTGTTCGGTGTGGGTGAAGATGGGATGATACGAGGGGATGCGTTGTTCGCACGTCGCGCGGTGCAATCCGAGAACCGCCGACCATAGCCCGCTTGGAGCGACCTCAGCGTGCTCACCAAGACCTACGATAGCGTAAGCCGTTCGACGATCGCCGCCATGCTCCGTGAGCGTATTTAGCGTCTGCTCAAATGCGGACAGCACGTCGGA
>JAZLDE010000006.1:0-4526 GCA_045614625.1 Eubacteriales bacterium | reverse complement strand
CAACCGATGTTGGACAATTACCTCCATACTGTTTTTTTGCTTTTGAAATTAACTGTTCTTTTGTATAGTTTCCCGATAAATAGCAAAGATAATATTCTGCAGCCATAACGAATTCTTCTTCATCACCGGAATGCCAATCCTTAATCAACGCACGGTGACAGGTTTGTAATTTTTCATTACTTCCAACGTGTTTTCGATATAAGTTTGTTAATTCGTCGCTTGCAAAGCCGTGCATAAGTTCATGTGCAACAATAGAATAAAAATCAACTGCTCCCGGAGGACAAAAGCAAGTCAAGAATGAACCACCATACAAAGTAAATGCGGTCGGGGCACTAAAAAATGAAACATAGATATTGGTAGAAACTATTGTTGACGAGTTTTTTAACAAAGAAATATTTTGAAATAACGTGTCTGAATCATAACTGCCGACTTCGTTTTCCTTTAGTTCTATTTCTGAGCAAACCATAGGCAATATGCGTTCTCTATATAAGCTCTCAAATTCTATGTTTTTTAGCGCGGTCAATTTCTTTATGTACAAGTCAGCAAAACCATTATTTAACCAATCTAATACAGGATATATGTAGGAAGCTGTAAAACCTTCTTTTATTTTTCCTTTCACAACCTTTTCAATTGTTTTGGGATCTTTAAATGCATCAATTAAATCGTCTATTGTTAGGTGCTCCAACTCGCTGTCAAAGTACGCACTTATAATAAGACAGATATTGGACATGCCTATACAGTTATCATCAAAATCTGTCGGCAAAAGACTGTTTATATATTTTATTTCTTCGATTTGCTTTTCGTTCATCCACTTTGTGTCATTCAACAATCTTTTTTGGAGGAAACAAAGCGTATCAAGAGCAAGACTTGATTTTACCCGAATATTTAACATATATTCACCGCCTTTCTTACATTATTATATCATGGTTTTATTTAATTGTAAAGTGCGACTTGGCCGGGGCACTAGGGTACTCGTTTTGCTTTGCAAAACGACAATTCTTCGCCGAGCCGCTGGTGTGCAAGCACCCCGACGGCTTTCGGCTCGAATGCGAACCTAATTCCGCGGCGGCTTTGCCTTGCGGAGCAAGGCGCGAAGCGCCTGTGCTCCGGCCAAAAAGAAAGCAGGGGAACTCTGTTCCTCTGCTTTCTTTTTGGCTGGGGTACTAGGATTCGAACCTAGGTAATGACGGAGTCAGAGTCCGTTGCCTTACCGCTTGGCGATACCCCAATATTCAACGGATGATATTATAGCAGATTTTTGAGGGGATGTCAATAGTTTTGGTAAAAAAAGTTGGGATTATGCGGAAAATATTTTTTGGGATTGGGGTTATTATAATTTTTTTACAATTTCTCCTACGGACGCGCGTACAGCTGACGCGCCGCGCTGTGCCGGTGTTGATGTTACTTCTTTGACGCACGTCAAAGAAGTAACCAAGAAAACAGATTTCGGCAAGCCGAAATCGCAAGTTTGCTTGTTCGCTAAACGCGAACATCGTGCTTCGCACGGGCGCAAACATTGCGTGCCAAGTCGTTCCCTCTTGGCTCTCCCTTTCCGTGCCGCTCTTCAAAGCAGGCTGGGGAGAAAGACATAAAATCTTTTAATGTATCTCTTGCCATTTTTCCACCACGAGCGGCAGATACGGGGAGCAAAATATGTTGCTTTCTTGGTAGGGGAGGGGCTTGCTCCTCCCGTTTAATTGGCGTTTTATCTTTATAACGGGCGAACAATGTTCGCCCCTACGTATTGTGGAGCGGATGGGATAGGGACCCGCCGCTCGCGGGAGCTGATTTCGCCGCTGGCGAAATCTCTATGGAGCAGCACATGTACTTCCCCATACAGAGATAGAAGAATTTGTTTGGGCGAGCGCTTCTTTTCCCCTCATTCAAGTTCTTGAAGGGGTGTGGGGAAACTTCTCGAAAGAAGTTTCCCCACGCGTCCTCTTAATTATTCTCCTCCAACGTAGGAACAACGATCTCCGTTGCTTGCTCGGTGGGGTTTTCGTCCGCTTCCTCGTCCTTCTTTTCGTCGGGCGAGACCTTGGTGAAGTTTACGATCTTCTGATCGTCGTCAAGGCGCATGACGATGACGCCCGAAGCGCTTCGCGAGTAGGTGTTGATGCCTGCAACGGGGGTACGGATGATGGTACCCTGGTCAGTGATAAGCATCAGGTCATCCTGCTCGTCGACGGCGCAGATGCCGGCCAGCTTGCCCGTCTTTTCACTAATATTATGACAAATTACGCCGCTACCGCCGCGGTTCTTCATCTGGCGGAATTCGTTGAATTCGGTGCGCTTGCCATAGCCGCGCTCGGTGACCGTCATGAGCATCTTGCTCTCGTCAACCAGCACCGCACCAACCACGAAATCGTCGTCGGTCAAACGCATGCCGCGCACGCCGCGTGCCGTTCTGCCCATGACGCGAACGGTCTCCTCATCAAAGCGGGTCGCCGCGCCGTTGGCCGTTGCGATCAAAATATTCTCACCGCCCTTGGTGTGAACGACAAACAGCAATTCGTCATCCTCGTCCAGCGAAATAGCGATCTTACCGCCCTTGCGCTGGTACTCAAACTCGGGCAGAGCCGTTCTCTTGATGACGCCGTTCTTGGTCACCATGGTCAGATGCTCGCCCTCGTTGAAGGCATCGATGCTGATGATGGTCGTGACCTTCTCACCGTCAGCCAGCTGCAAAACGTTAGCCAGATACGTGCCCTTGGCAGTACGTCCCGCCTCGGGGATCATGTATGCCTTGATGGTGTGTACCTTGCCCGTGTTGGTAAACATCATGAGCAGAGAGTGGCTGTTGACAGATAGTACTTTTTCGATAAAATCTTCCTCTTTGGTCGTCATGCCGATCAGACCCTTACCGCCGCGATGCTGGGCGGTGTAGGTGTCGGCGGGCAGTCTCTTGATGTAGCCCGCGTGGGTCAGCGTGATGACGCAGTTGTGGCGTTCAATCAGATCCTCATAGACAATCTCGTTTTCGGCCGCGCAGATTTCGGTTCTTCTCTCGTCGCCGTATCTCTGCTTGATCTCCAGCATTTCGTCCTTGATGATCTGTCTGATCTTGCTCTCGTCTGCCAAAATGCCGCGCAGCTCCTCGATCAGAGCGTGCAGGCGGTTCAGCTCTTCCTCAATCTTGCTGCGCTCCATGCCCGTCAAGCGGCCCAGCGTCATCTCAACGATGGCCTGCGACTGCACGTCGGTCAGCCCAAAGCGATCCATCAGCTTGGCCTTGGAATCGGGGATGGAGGTGGAGGTCTTCATTATTTGAACGACTTCGTCGATATTGTCGTTGGCGATCTTGTAGCCCTCGAGAATATGAGCGCGAGCGAGCGCCTTGTCCAGCTCAAACTTGGTGCGGTTGGTGATGACCGACTCCTGGTGAGCGATATAATGGTCCAAAATCTGCGGCAGAGAGAGCACCTTGGGCTCGTTGTTGACGACGGCCAGCATGTTGACGGCGCAGGTGTCCTGCAGCTGAGAATACTTATACAGCTGATTGAGGATGACCTGACCGTTGGCATCACGGCGGTACTCAATGACGATTCTCATGCCCGCACGACCCGACTCGTCGCGCATATCGGTAATGCCCTCCACGCGCTTTTCACGGTGCAAATTGGCGATCGCCTCGCACAGCATGCTCTTGTTGACGCCGTAGGGGATCTCGGTAATGATGATGCGTCTGTTTTCCTCGTCGACCTCCGCCTTGGCGCGAACCATAATGCGGCCGCGACCCGTCGTGTAGGCCTCCAAAATACCGTTGGTGCCGTAGATGGTCGCACGGGTCGGGAAATCGGGACCCTTGACGTATTCCATCAGCTCGGGAACGGTACAATCGGGATTGTCCATACGGAAGATGGTCGCATCGATAACCTCACCCAGGTTATGGGGCGGGATGTTGGTCGCCATACCGACGGCGATACCGATGGCGCCGTTGACCAAGAGATTGGGAAAACGGGCGGGCAGAACAGTCGGCTCGTCCAGACGGTTATCAAAGTTCTTGGTCATCTTGACCACGTTTTTGTCAATGTCACGAAGCAGCTCGTCCGCAATCTTGGACATTCTTGCCTCGGTGTAACGGTAAGCGGCCGCGCCGTCACCATCGACAGAACCGAAGTTACCCTGACCCTCTACCAGCGGATAGCGGTAGGAGAAGTCCTGCGCCATACGAACCATGGTGCCGTAAACAGCGCTGTCACCGTGGGGGTGATAGCGACCGAGCACGTTACCGACGGTAGTCGCCGACTTACGGAAGGGCTTGGAGTGGATCAGACCGTCCTCGTACATAGCGTACATGATACGGCGCTGACCGGGCTTCATACCGTCGCGGACGTCGGGCAGAGCGCGGGAGATAATGACCGACATGGAGTATTCGATGAAGGATTTCTTGACCTCCTTCTCCATGGGGATGGGGATGATCTTCTGATCGGGAAATTCGATGCTTTCGTTTTCGTGTTTTTTATCAAAGGGTTTCAATGGTCAAATGTCCTTTCTTCTTTGATATTTATGGGGGATGGATTTATTTT
>JAZLDE010000005.1:0-22395 GCA_045614625.1 Eubacteriales bacterium | reverse complement strand
GGACTATATCATCGAAAAGTACGGCATTCGCTGACAAAAAAGCATCCGCGCTGTGAAGCGCGGATGCTTTTTTTCTGATACCTATTGACTTTTTGTCCGTGTGACGATATAATGACGGCAAGAACGGTCAAGGAGGACTTTGTCATGACGAACAGACAAAAGCTGCTTAACTATATCAAAAACGGTGGGGATGAATTTATCTGCTCACCCCAGATCGGTGCGGGCGCAGGCTTCGACACCAAAATGGCAGGAAAAACCTGGTTCAGCCAAACGACCCACGAGGACACCAAGCGCGCATGCGAAGCGTTTGACATGGTGCCGCTGTATAATTTCGGTCTGCCTGATCTGACCGCGCTGACGAGCGACATTCACTGGCAGGGCGAGCCCATGACGGTGAACGAAAACGGTCGCCGCTTCTATAAAAACAATTTCGTCACCCCCAAGGGAACGCTGTATCTGACCGTCATCGAGGACGAGCTCAAGGGCAGCTGTCAGACCAAATATTTGATTACGCAAGAAGAAGAGCTGGATATTCTCGAGTATTATCTCGACAGCCTTCTGGAGGTCAAGGATTACAGCTATATCACCCAGGGCGTGCGCGGCGTGAGAAATCTTCTTGGCGAGGGTGAGGCGCTGGATATTCAATGGGCGATGCAGCCCTATGAGCTGCTTTGCTTCCCCAGTACCATGGACACGGCTATGCTGGTTTTTGACCGCCCCGAGCAGTTCCGCCGTCTGATGGATAAGATATTGCTGCTTGACGAGCGGCTGATCAAGGCCGTTGCGGCAGGTGGATCGGACTTCGTCTTTCTCGGCGGCCCCGGGGCTGAGATGATCTCGCCCAAGTATTACGAGAACTATCTGGTTCCGTATTCCAAGCAGGTAACCGACATGGTGCACGACGCGGGTATGCTGGTCTACACCCACATCTGCTCGCCCATTGAGCCCATGCTGACCAAGGGATATTACAATCAAATGGGCATCGACCTGTTTGAGACGCTGTCCGAGGCCCCCGTGGGTAACGTCAAGAGTATCGAGGACGCCTTCTCCAAGATCGACGAGCGCATCTGCACGAGAGGAAACATCGGTCTTGACCGACTGCTTTCCGACTCGCCCGAGCAGATCAAGGAGCACAGCCTGCGCATTTTGGAAACGGCCAAGCGCATGGGCAGAAAGCACATTCTTGCCGCGAGCGATTATATGTTCTACGAGATTCCCGAGGAAAACGTCCACGCCATGTGCGAGGCGGTGCGGGAGTTCAATGGAACGAACTGAATAGAAAAAGGCGCATCGATGCGCCTTTTTTCTATGTCAATATTTGATTCCGACGGCGAACAGCAGTACCAGCATGGACAGCGTCAGCACGAACAGCTGTAGCTTCCACGTCCATTTGACCCACGTTCCGTAGGATACGTTGGCCATCGAAAGGCCGATGAGTAACACGGGGTTGGTGGGCAGGATGACGTCGGTAAAGCCGTCGGCCATACAATAGGCCAGAATGACGATGGAGGGGGAGAGCCCCAAAGAGGTGGCGATGGGCATGATCAGCGGCATGATCAGAATGATCTTGGCCGAGGCCGAGCCGATGAAGAACTGGAAGAACAGGATCAGCACGTAGATGAGCACGATGGCGAGGAACTTGTTCTTGCCGTCAAGGAAATTGATGACGGCGTTCATGATGGTATCAAGAATACGGCTCTCGGTCATGACCAGCTTGACCGAGGAGGCCAGCGCGATCATCAACACGGCGGGGAGCATGGAGGCCGCGCCGCTTGCAACGTGGTGTGCTACGGTAGCGGGGCGGCGGCAGACGATCAATCCTGCGATCGTGCCGAAGATCAAAAAGCTCAACGCCAAAATCGGGATGGCGTAATCAGCGATGGCGCGCACGGAAGCGATCAGAACGAGAATGACGAACTGAAGCCCCAAAAAGATGGAATATACCCTAAAGATCTTGGGCTCGTCCTTGCTTGCCGGCTCGGGTTCTTTGGACATGGCGGCTCGCTTTTCAAGGTCGACCGCATAGCTGGGCGATGCGGCAGGATTTTTTTCGATCTTGCGCAGATGGAGCATCAGAAAGGCGCAAAGCGTGACGTAGGTGATGCCGAAAAAGACGATACGGAGCCACACGCCCGAGGAGGGATTGACCCCGGCTACCTGAGCGGCAAGACCAACCGAGAAGGGGTTGGTGATGGCGGCGGAAAAGCCGAAGCAGGCGGCAAGCAGGCAGGCGCCCAGACCCATCATGGTGTCCATGTTGATGGAGAGCATGAAAATAATGATGATGGGGAGAAGCGTGACCAGCTCCTCGAACATACCGAAAAAGCTGCCGAACAGCATCAGGATCAGAACGGTCAGGCAAATGACAGGGCCGCCTCGATCCTTGACGCGCGACATGATGCGGCCAATAAAAATCTTGATGCCGCCCGTTTTCTCAAGCAGATTGAAAATGCCGCTCATGATGAGCAAAAAAACGCTGATCATGATGACGGTCAGGGCATCCTCCGATGCGAACACGCGCACGGGGGCGGTCACGATGCGCCAAATGGCGATGCCGTCGACCTCTCCCGGCTCAAAGGTGCCTGCGATGATCGTTCCGTCCTCCTCGCGCTCAAACGAGCCCTGAGGGACGACGTAGGACAGCGCGCCGCAGATGGCGAGCGCCGCCATGAGAACCGCGACAACGGTAATAAACGAGCGCGTGCTGATGTTGGATAGTGCTTTTTCGCGTTTGTCTGTACGTGCTTTGGTAGCCATAATTGAAATCACCTTCGTATTGTCAATTTTTCAGCATTGTAGACGTTGTCAATTCGGATGGTTGCTTTACGGTATCCTTCAGTATCATGGATGCCAGATACCAGAGAACACAGCTTCGTTTTTCATCGGGAACAAAATAATAGATCTGATTGCCCATGTAGATTTCGAAATTCTCGCCCGCACCGAACAAAAGGCGATAGATTTCGGCCATGGGGAAATGGAGCGTTTTTTCTTGACCGTCGACGCTTCCTTCGTAAGTCAGGCCTTGGCGAGTAAGAGTGCATACACCCTCACCTGCGTCGCGGAGCATGGTCTTGCCGTCGAGCGAGGGGAGTCGCAGCTTGACGTGCGAGGTCAGCGCGTAATCGTCCGCACGAGCGATCTCGTCCTCGAGTAGTTGCTTTTGCCAATCGTACCACTCAGACAGATTGGCAAAGGGAACGTCGGCGGTGAAATTGTAGCGGTCGTCCAGCGTGGTCAGCTTGCCGCACGACTGACACGATACGTCGTGGCGATGGGTGGTCAGGGTGCAATAGCCAAGGCACCTAGGACAGCGAACGAGAATGTTCTCCAAGCCGTGCGCAAGTTTTTTTGTGCGGTAGTGAACCTCCGGATGGGTCTTGAGCCATTCGAAATCGTTAAAATACAGGCGTGCGTCCACGCGCTCCTTGATCTGCTCGACCGTCAGGGCTTTCAGTTCCTCAACGGTGAAGAGAATGTCAAGTTCAGCCTCGACCAGACCGCCGCGGCGCATACCGTTACCCCATTTGGGATCGGCGAGATAGTTGCCTGAGAGCTTGATGGAGTAAATGGGAACCTTTGCGCTCTTGAGGAAGGAATAGGTGCCGGGCTGAATGTCCTCAAACACGCCCGCGGTGGATAGTCGAGCTTCGGGCATCATGGCCAGCACACCGCCGCCGCGCAGAACGCGCAGAGAATTCTTAGCACTTTCAAAGTCGGTGGTGAACATGCTCTTGGGGAAGCATCCGACGCTGCGAATCAGGGCGGCGAGCCATTTTTTGTAAAAATATAGTCGAGCGACGATAAAGTTGGGGCGCTTTTTACGGATCATCGCGCCTGCGTAAATGAAATCAATGAAGGAGCCGTGGGAGCACAGCACGATGGCGGGCGAGTCGATCTGCCGCCCGAGCTTATTGACCGAGCGCACCTTGACACCGCGCAAGCGAATGATGATCTGCGAGATGGCAAAGGCGAGGTTGATGACGATGGGATTGCACCGCCGGACGTTGTTTTTTTCTCGCACCGCTTTGTCGATGTAGGCGTTGAGCTTGGCAAACAGCGCGTCCTTTTTGATGATGCCGATGATGACGAGAACGAGCAGAATGGCAAAAATGGTCAAGGCGAAGGCCCAGCTTGCAAAAAGGGCAATGTGCCCCAGCGCCACGCCAATACAAATGGAGGGAACGGAGCCCAGCAACGTGATGGTGATGTAACGGGGGTACTTCATGCCGACGCTGGATGCGAAAAAGCAGATCATGCCGTAGGGAATGGCGGGCAGAAAATACAGTGCGAATATGATCAGCGCTACGCGATTGGACTCGGCCGCCCGCTTGAAGTCCAGATTCAAATTTTTGAAGAAAAACTCGCGGACGCGGTCGCCGTAGAGTCTATATAGGATGAAAATGAGCGAATTGCCCAAAAGAACTCCGACCGTACAGCAGAGCAGGCCGATGGGAAAGCCGAAGCCCAGCCCCGCGAGCACCTGTACGGGCTCGGCAGGCAGGAAGGTGATAACGACCTGCAGCATGGATAAAATAGCAATCGTCGCATAGCCACGGAAACCGAGATCCAGCAGCGTTTCGCGCAACTCTTCGTCGGTGTGTTCTTCCATAAAGACGCTTCGGATCAAGTCAATGTTACCGCCCGAGCACAAAAACAAGCCCAGCAAAAATAGCAGAACGGCGAGACCGAGAAAAACGAATATTTTCAGTTTGGTTGATTTTTTTATGTTCATCATAGGTGTGTTAATATCAAGTGTGGTGCATACGTACGCTACCATTATATCACAACACATCGAATTTCACAAGCATTTCGGGAAAAAATACCTCGGCAAAGAAATTTTGCCGAGGTGTTTTTATTTGACATTCGCGCTTTTTTTCTTTTGGATCAAGAAATAAACGGAATAGAACAGCGTGATGTAAAGGATAAAAAGGAGAACGACCAAAAGGGGATATAATACGGCGTTGCCGCCGACGAGGTTGTAGAAAATGTCGTAGGGAGTGCCGTCGCCGCGACGCAGGAACATATAGTTGTAATCCACAAGGGCATTGGCAACGAAGGCGGCGACGCAGAAGAAGCTCAAAATGGAAAAGGTGATCCACATGTTTTTGCGTTTCAGCTTGCCAAGTCCGCAGATCATGATATACAGCGAAGCAAAGCCCGAAATGGAATGGGTGATGCCCGAGACGACGTTGGTGAAGGATAGGACGGGATAGGCATTGTAGTTTTGTCCTGCACCGTAGGTGCCGAGAACAGCGCCCAAAATGCCGAAAATGCAGATGAAATCCAGAGCAGCCTCTTTGATGCGTCCGCGGCTGAAGGCGGCCAAGGGTATAGTGATCAGCTGAATACTGCACAAAAATAGGGGGAGATTTTTTGTCCATGCGTCGGGACTTTCCACGCAGGCGAGAACAATCTTCAAAATTTCAAAGCCGTCGATCAGAAGGGCTGCCCAAATCAGCACGTTGTTTTTCGATTTTTCATTGCGCTGCTTGTTTCTCAGTCCCAGCCAGACGGCAAGACCGATCATAATTAGCATCAGTGACGTTACAAACGTCAAATGCTGCCATGACATATACCCTTCAACGGGTCTGGTGTATCCGCCAATGCCAAAAAACTCCTTCATATGCGTCTATCCTTTCAAAAAGCATTACATGATAAGCAAATTATAGCAGAAAGCGTCGAGCTTGGGCGATATTTGGTGAAAAATTAAGCAAACCTTAAAGAATTGCGCGGCGTATGCTTGACGGTAGACAAAAAGCCGAACGGACATTCAAAACGACCGAACAGACAAGTGCGGTTGCATTTTTTAAGTGGCGTGTTATAATTTGAGTGTAAAGACATATTCAGGAGGATAAAGATGGAAGCCATAAGAATGGTTAATCTGACGAAAAAATACAAGGATTTAGTTGCTGTTGATGGTTTGAATTTGAGCATTGAGCAAGGCGAGTTGTTTGCGCTGCTTGGCGTGAACGGTGCGGGAAAAACAACGGCGATCAAGCTGCTTTCTTGTCTGTTAAAGCCTACGAGCGGCGATGCTTTCGTTGCCGGGAACAGTATCGTGCGTGACACGTTAAGCGTTAAGCGCATTATTGGCGTTTCCCCACAGGAAACGGCGGTGGCGCCGAATTTGTCTGTTAAAGAAAATTTAGAGCTTATGTGCGGCCTTTACGGCTTTTCAAAGCAAAAAAGTCAAGTAAAGATCAAGGATCTTTCGGAACAGTTCAATCTGCATGATATTCTATCAAAAAAGGCGGGCAAGCTTTCGGGCGGCTGGCAGCGCAGAGTCAGCATTGCCATGGCGCTGATCGGCGAGCCATCCGTGCTCTTTCTTGACGAGCCGACCTTGGGTCTTGACGTTATTGCTCGAAGTGAGCTTTGGGAGATCATTCGTGCTTTGAAGGGGAGGGTGACTATCATCCTGACCACACACTATATGGAGGAGGCGGAGACGCTATCCGACCGCATCGGCATTATGAAGAGCGGAAAATTGTTGGTTGTTGGGACAGCAGATGAACTGATGAAGCAAACGGATACGGATCGATTTGAGCATGCTTTTATTTCGATTGTAAAGGAGGCAGGGATATGAGAATGTTCACGTTTGCCGGGCGGTGTGCGAAGGAGATTTTGCGCGATCCGATGAATCTTTTATTTGGATTGGGATTTCCTGTTGTGGTGTTGCTTTTGTTGAGTGCGATACAAGCCAATATCCCCGTTGATTTGTTCCGCCTGGAGCATTTGACACCGGGAATTGTGGTATTCGGTCTGTCCTTTATGACGCTTTTCTCTGCTTCGCTGATTGCAAAGGACAGAGAAAGCTCGTTTTTGCAAAGGTTATATACGACACCCCTGACAGCAACGGATTTTATTATGGGATATATGATACCGCTGATCCCGATCGCAATCGCGCAAAGTGCTGTTTGCTATGTCGTTGCGTCCTTTCTCGGGTTGACGCTCTCGATCCACACGGTCTATGCCATATTGGCGATCGTTCCTATTGCCATCTTTTATATCGCACTTGGTCTGCTGTGCGGAAGTGTATGCAACGTCAAGCAAGTCGGTGGCATTTGTGGTGCGCTGCTCACCAATCTGTCCGCGTGGCTTTCGGGCGTTTGGTTTGATCTCGATCTTGTTGGGGAAGGATTTGGCAAAATAGCAAACGCATTGCCGTTTGTGCATGCGGTTGAATTTGAACGAGGGGTACTAAACGGCAATATCGCTGAGGTGATGCCGCATCTCTATCCCGTTCTTGGATACGCAGCTGCTATCATGATAGGTGCGGTTTTGCTCTTTTTGCGGCAGATGAAAAAACAATAAACAAAGCCTTCTGCAAATGCACTGTATTTGCGGGGCTCTGCGTCAGAACGTACGGATGAAGCAACAAAGGGATGAACCTGCGGTTCATCCCTTTGTTGTATGCTTTAAATAAAATCCGAGCTTCACCATCGTGTGATGAGGCTCGGATTTTTGCTGTCGACGACCGATATTTGGGCGCCGACACTGTCGGCTGGTGCGGGCGAAGGGACTTGAACCCCCACGGTGAAACCACCAGATCCTAAGTCTGGCGCGTCTGCCAATTCCGCCACGCCCGCATACGAATATTATTTTATCACAAGCACGAGAAAAAGTCAAGGGCAGAAGAGATTTTTATTAAACAAAGAAATTGCCGTCGTATAAAAGGCAGGCGGGACGTCAAAAATAGGCATGAGATCGTCGCGATGCGGCGGATGGGAGGACGTATTATGTTGACTTTGCGGGGCAAGGGCGTCTCGGGCGGTGTGGCCATCGGACGGGCGCGGCTGTTACAAAAGAAAAAGATAAAAATCACACATGATATGGTAAGCGACACCGAGGCAGAGTGGCAGCGCTACGAGGCGGCGCTGAGGAAAACGGTGAGTGAGCTGGAGCGGCTGTATGAATGGTCGCGCGAGGAGATCGGGCATGAAAACGCCCAGATCTTCAGCGTCCATGCCATGATGGCGCAGGATGAGGACTTCAACGAGGCGGTGAGAACGGGCATTGTAGCTCAAAAGAGCAACGCGGAGTATGCCGTTTCTACAGCGGCGCAACAGTTCTCAAGTGCCTTTGCAGCCATGGACGACAACTATATGCGAGAGCGGGCGGCGGACGTCGGTGATATTGCCCAGCGTATTTTGCAGAACCTGATCGACGAGAGGCAAGGCGAGGAATCGGCTCGGTCGGACACGCGGGCAGGGGAGGGGGACATTATCTTTGCGGAGGATCTGACACCGAGCGAAACGGTACAACTCGATCGCCGCAGCGTCAGTGCGTTTGTCACGGCTCGGGGCTCGACCAATTCGCACACGGCCATTTTGTCGCGCATGATGGATCTTCCTGCCGTGGTTGGCATTGGTGATGGGCTTGAATCGATCGAGGACGGTGTCATTGTTGCGGTGGACGCGGATAATGGGGCGGTGTACGTCGATCCCGACGCGCCCACTTTGCGGATTTTGCGCCTACGCATCGAGCAAAATGCTCATGCGCGCACGCTATTGCAGAAATATCGGGGCAGGGAGAGTCGAACGCTGGACGGGTATCGCATCGAGATCTGCGCCAATATCGGGGGGATTGAGGATATGGATGAGGTCATCCGCAACGATGCGGACGGCGTGGGGCTGTTTCGGAGTGAATTTCTCTATCTCGGACGGGATGATTTTCCCACGGAGGAGGAGCAGTTCGAGGCCTATCGCCGTGTGCTGGAGCGCATGCCGGGCAAGCGGGTGGTGGTACGGACGCTGGACATCGGTGCAGACAAGCAAGCGCCCTACTTCGGTCTTGCCAACGAGGAAAATCCCGCGCTTGGCTTGCGGGCCATTCGCGTCAGTCTGACGCGTCCCGATGTGTTTTTGGCGCAGGCGCGAGCGCTTCTTCGCGCGTCCTGCTATGGTACGCTGGCTGTGATGTTTCCTTTTGTTACCTCGACAGAGGAGGTCAGACGTCTGATGAGCCTTTGGGAGCGCGCCAAGACCGATCTGCGCGAGAGAGGTGAGTCTTACGCAGATCGGGTGGAGATCGGCATGATGATCGAAACGCCCGCTGCGGCCATCATCAGCGATCGTCTGGCACCGTTGGTGGATTTTTTCAGCATTGGTAGCAACGATCTGACTCAATACACGCTGGCACTCGATCGTCAGAATGCCGCACTGGACGAGTTTTACGATAGCCACCATGAGGCAGTGCTTCGCTTGATCCGCCACACGGTACAAAACGCCCGTCGCGCAGGGATTTGGGTTGGTATTTGCGGTGAGCTTGGGGCGGATCTTGCCCTGACGGAAGATTTTTTGCGTATGGGGATCGACGAGCTGTCGGTAACGCCTGCGGCTGTTTTGCCGCTTCGCGAGCGGGTATGTACCATGCGGGTGGAGCGTCAGGATGGCAGGGCGGACGATTACACAAAAACAGGAGGAGAGCTATGAGCTTGGGAGCAAAACTGAGGGGATTATTCGGCGGTAGTGCCGTGACGAAAAGCAAAGAAATTGTTTTGTCCTCGCCGCTGACGGGGCGGGTAGTGCCGCTGGAGGAGGTCAAGGACGAGACCTTTGCTTTGCGTATTTTAGGCGATGGCGTCGCCGTTAGCCCCGTGGGAAAAGGTGAGCTACGCGCGCCTGCCGACGGGCGAGTGGAACAGGTGTTTGAGACGTGGCATGCGCTGACGATGATCACGAACGACGGTGTGGAGCTGTTGCTTCACGTCGGCATTGACACGGTTGAGCTTGGAGGAAAGCATTTTGAAATGCTGGTCCAGGAGGGAGACACGGTCAAGACGGGCAACGTGTTGCTGCATTTTGACGCGGAGGCCATCCGCGCGGCGGGGTATGATCTTGTGACACCAATGGTCATCGGTAACAGCGACGACTATGAGCTGCAAGTGGTTGCAAGCGGCGACGTCGGCGCGGGTATGCCCTTGCTCAAGCTGATCAAAAAGGGGGAGAGCGTGTGAAAGAGTTTGATTTTGTCATTGGTGATCCGATAGGCCTCCATGCCCGCCCGGCAGGCATGCTGGTCAAGGAGGCGCAACGCTTTGAAAGCGAATGCACGATGACGGTGGATCGCAACGGTAAGAGCGCGTCGCTCAAAAAGCTGCTGGCCGTTATGGGGCTGGGGGCCAAGGGCGGTGATCGGGTCAAGGTCGTCGTGCAGGGGCGCGATGAGGAGGCAGCGGCCAAGGCGATCGAGCGCTGGTTGAAGGAAAATATGGGGTGATCGACGGGGAGAACGCCAAAAGGTGTTCTCCTTTTTCGTTTTGGAAAGAAATTGCTGTTGATTAGTGAAAAATTGCTGTTAATTGGCGAAAAAATTCTATTGACATTGTTAATTCTTGTCATTATAATAGTATTGAGGACGGTTTGCTTTGCAGACCGAAATTAATATAAACAACGGAGGATGGTTATGAAAGCTATGCGATGGACAAAGCTGCTCTGCTGCCTGCTGGCTGCACTATTGCTTGTCTGCACGATCGCGGCATGCGCCGATGAGACCCCCGACATTAAAGATCCGACAAAAGACGACGAAAACAAAAAAGAAGACGAAAATGACAAGACAGACGAAAACAATAAAGAGGAGGGCGATGGAGATCCCGACTATTTGCTCAGCGTCGAGCAGGAAGACTTTTTTAATGAAACCATTACCATTTTGTGCCGCGTTGACAAATCCTATGAGATTGATATAGAGCAGGACTCCGGTGCATTGGTAGAAAAGGCCGTTTTTGACCGCAATGCACGTGTGGAAGAGTATCTTAACGTGGAGATCGTAGGACATCCTGTCAATGGTAGCTGGCAACAGCAGACGGAATATATGAATATTCTTTCCCAAGCAGTTGCGACAACGGACAACAGCTTCCAGCTGGCCGCTACCCACTCCTCGTACAACGCAAGAGTAACGCTGAACGATCAGTATTGGGATCTGCGCAAATTTGAGGACCATATCAACCTGGAGTCTCCTTGGTGGTCGGCATCCTGGGTGGAAAACGCTACGGTAAATAACAAGCTGTTTTACATTACGGGCGACGTTTCCTTGACCATGTGGGAGGAGCTGTACGCGGTGTTCTTCAACCGCCAGATCGCCCTTGACAACGCTGAGAGCGTGGGAGATCTGTACCAGACTGTTCGCGATGGCGAGTGGACGCTGGAAAAGCTGGCCGAGCTGTCGGATCTTTACATAGACGACGGTAACGACGAGCGTGATGCAGGTGACACCTACGGCCTTTTGATCAACCGTCACAGCATGAGAACCTTTGTTACCTCCTGCGATCTTCCTATCGCTCAGCGTAACGATGAGGGCGGCTTTGATCTGATCTTTATGGACGACGAACATGCAGAAAAGGTTTCCGATGTGTACAATATGCTTTATGAGTTGATTTATGAAAATGACGGTACTTGGGACTCTTTGCTGACCGACGGTGACTATACCGAAATGTTGCAGATCTTCACGAACGACAGTGCTCTCTTTATGACGGGCACGCTGCAGAATGCAGCCACGCTCCGCCATGCCGAGATGGAATTCGGTATTCTGCCGTTCCCCAAATATGATATCGATCAGGAAACATATCTGTCACACTCGTACGACGGTCTGTCCTCGTTTGCTATCCCTGCCTGTGCCACTGAGCCCGCAATGTGTGCCAAGGTGCTGGATGCAATGGGAGCAGAGAGTAAGACCTCGGTCATTCCCGCGTATTATGAGGTTGTCCTTCAGGGCCGCGTTGCGCAGGATGCCGAGTCCAAGGAAATGCTCAACATCATTCGCGAGCATCTGTATTTTGACTTCGGATTTATTTATTCCGACGCTCTGAAGTACACGGGTGGCGCAGGTCCGTTCGCTTTGTTTGGTGACGCGCTGCGTAACGGCCATGAGTCAATGGCATCCAGCTGGGCCTCCGTATGCGACGGTTATATGGACAAGCTGCAAGAGGTTATGGACAAGTTTTACGAGCAATAATGCCAAATTCAAGCCCGAAGAGCGTCTTGCTTTTCGGGCTTGAAAAATTTTTTCAACTTTTTTGAAAAAGTGGGAAGTTTTTCGTTTTTCGTGCGTCTATGATTGTGTAAGACCCAAAAAACGGAAGGGAGAATGAAAAAATGAAACGAAACGTACGAATTTTCGCAATGATACTGGCGCTGCTCCTTTGCATGAGCACCCTGCTTTCCTGCGCGGCCTCCACGCCGCTGGACGGTGAGATCGGTACCAACAAAGCTCCGGGGAGCGGTTTTCTTGACGGCATGTTCGGCGGAGGCGCCAAGGATGAGGCAATGTCTCCCGATGCGATTCCGCCTATGGCGCCCGGTGACGACAGCGCCGACGATATGGAAGGCGGTTTCATGGAAGGTGACGGCACGGTCGGCGGTACGAACGGTGGCTTTGAGCATCAGGCCGGACAGCTGACGGGCGCGGAGTGGAACGACAACGATCATTTTGACGCATTCGTGGAAAAGATCAACGGACAGGGCAACGGCTGGTATGAGATCGCTGCCAAATGGAATCAGATCGCAACCAAGCGAATCCACGTGCGCGTTCATCACGAAGGTGCGCCCGTTGCATTGGCAGCGGTGCGCTTGCTTGAGAGCGACGGAACGCCCATTTATGCGGCAGTGACCGATGCGGACGGTGACGCCTATCTGTTCTGGAGATTGAACTCTCCCGAGGATGCTATTCCCGCTATGCAGCTGGAAATCGTTACGCCAAACGGCCAAAAGGTGACCAGACAAGTGGGAGAAGAGCGCGAAATTGAGGTTGAGGTGGACAGCGCGTTTGCCGCGACCAAGCTGGACGTTATGTTTATGATCGACACGACGGGCTCCATGGGCGACGAGCTGGAGTACCTCAAGGCTGAGATGGGCGACGTCATTCGCCGTGTGGCGAGTGAGAGCAACGTTTCCGTTCGCACCAGCGTCAATTTCTACCGCGACAAGGGCGACGAATACGAGCTTCGTTACTTTGATTTCCGCAGTGACGTGGACGAGGTCGTCAGCCTTCTGGCCAAGCAGCGTGCGGCGGGCGGCGGTGACTATGAGGAGGCGGTGGATACCGCGCTGGATTACGCCATCAACCAGGCGCGCTGGGACGAGGAAGCCGTGAAGCTGATCTTTTTGGTACTGGACGCACCGCCTCACTACACGGCCGATACGGTTCGCACCATCAATGCCGCGATCATGAAGGCGGCAGAAGAGGGTATTCGCATCATTCCCATCGCTTCCAGCGGCGTGGATACGACCTGTCAGGTGCTGTTCCGCACATGGGCGGTCATGACGGGTGGTACGTATACCTACCTGACCAACCACAGCGGCATCGGCGGCTCGCACGACAAGCCCGACGTCGAGGAGGAGACGGTAGAGCTGCTCAACAACATGCTGGTGAGAATAATCAAGGAATACGTGGAGGGCAAGCCGGCGGTGGAGGATCCCGATGACGAGCAAAAGCCCAAGACGGCGCTTGAATTTGAAATCGAGCAAAACGTGGACGACGTGGATCTTTCGGGCTATCAGGAAAAATACGGTATGTTCGGCGGCCGTCAGTATTACGGCGCGGGATACGTTCCCGCCGAGGATGAAAGCGGTCAGCAGGTGGACCCCGAGCATTGCGTGCTGTACACGGTAACGTCATATCCCGATTATGCGGATAAGGAACAGCACGTCACGTATATCTATATTACGGATCCCGCAGTCGAGGTCTACGGCTTTTCCCTTGACTCGTCCTTTGAGAAGTTTGAGGCTTGCATGAGAGAGCTTGGCTTTGAGATTACCGAATCGAACGAAAAGAGCCGCGTGGCCGAAAAAGACAACCTCTGGATCAGATTTTCCCACGAGGAGATCAGAATTTGCGCCGAGGTTGAAAATAAGACCGGCATTGTGTTCTGATAATTGAATTTTAATTTGGCAAAAAGCCCTGCGCAAAGCAGGGCTTTTTGCGTGGGGGAGGGATAACCGGAATTTTCAACAAAAACGATTTTGCTATCTCCGCCTGCCGCTCGTGTTGGCAAAGTGTCGGGCGATGTACAAAGAGAGGCTATGTTTTTCTCGTGAAGCACGATGCAGAGCGGCAATCGCGGGGGGATCCAAGGGGGAACGCCTTGGCGCGTTTTCTTGCGCCACTTCTTGCCGCGCAGCAAGAAGTGGCATCAAAAGCCGATACAGATCAGCGCGCGACGAAAGTCGCGCTGTATGATCGTCAAGAGGAGAAGTTGCCGAAAATTTACGCTCGCCCCGTTCTTTTCTCCCCCTTTACCTTGACAAATTATAATAAATATTATATAATATTATATTGAGCATCTATACCCCGTCGGGGGAGGCGCTCGCAGAAATTCTGAATTTCAGAAAGGCTTATTTTGAGCAAATGAACCAACAAAAACCATCTCCTACCGCGCATATGACAAACGATGAGATCATGAAGCTGTTGCGCGAGGAAAACGACCGTCACGCCGCGACAGGCGAGCGTCGACGCGCCTATATACTGACCTTCGGATGCCAGCAAAACGTGGCCGACAGCGAAAAGCTCTCGGGTATGTGCGAGGCTATGGGCTATGAATTGACCGATCGCGCCGAAGAGGCAGACCTGATCATGGTCAACACCTGTGCTATTCGCGAGCACGCCGAGCAAAAGGCGCTGTCCGTCGTGGGGCAGTACAAGCACCTCAAAGCCAAAAAGCCCGATATGGTCATCGGCGTTTGCGGTTGTATGGTCGCGCAGGAGCATCGCCGCGAGACGCTGCGCCGCAGTTATCCGTACGTTGATTTCGTGTTCGGCACGACCGTTTTGCACCATTTCCCCAGACTGCTCTGGGACAAGCTTTGCTCGGGCAAGCGTATGTTTTCGCGCGAGAGCGAGAATGATAGTAAGATCGTGGTCGAGGGGCTTCCCATCAAGCGCGACAGCGACTACCGTGCCTGGGTGTCCGTGATGTACGGCTGTAACAATTTCTGCTCCTATTGTATCGTGCCTTACGTGCGCGGCCGCGAGCGCAGCCGCGATAAGGACGAGATCATCGCCGAGGTCAAGGATCTGGTCTTGCGCGGCTACCGTGATATCACCCTGCTCGGACAGAACGTCAATTCCTTCAACAAGGGAAGTGAGGACGGCTACGATTTCGCCGCCTTGATGCGTGGTCTGGATGCCATCGAGGGCGACTATACCTTGCGCTTTATGACCAGCCATCCGAAGGATGCGACGGCAGCTCTCATGGATGCGATGGCCGAGGGTAAGCACATTGCCCGCCACTTCCATCTGCCCATGCAATCGGGCAGTGACGCGATCCTCAAAAAGATGAACCGTCATTACGATACCCAGCGGTATCTGTCCATCGTGGACGGCTTGCGCGAGCGCATGCCCGACATTACCATTACCTCGGACATCATCGTCGGTTTCCCCGGCGAGACAGAGGAGGACTTTGAGGCAACGCTCGAGATGCTGCGCCGTGTCAGGTTCGATATGCTGTTCTCGTTCATCTATTCGCCCCGCCCGGGTACGCCCGCCGCGGATATGGTGGATCAGGTGCCCGACAAGGTCAAAAACGAGCGGTTTGACCGCCTGCTTGCACTTCAAAACGAGATCGCGGCAGAGAAAAATCAGATCATGGTCGGCACGACCGTGCGAGTGCTGTGCGACGGCGTGAGCAAAAACAACGCCGCGCTGTATAATGGCCGCACCGAAGGCAACAAGATCGTATTCTTCCCGGGAGATGATGCTGACACGGGACGTTTTGTGAGCGTCCGCGTCGAGCGCGCCGAGGCGTTTGCCTTGTACGGTGAGAAGGTTTAACCGATTATAATTTCAAAACAATAAGGAGATAAAAGCAATGGACATTTTTGAAATGGCAGCAGCGCTGGGAGATGCGCTCAAGCAGGATGAAAAGCTGGTAGCCCTCGAGGCGGCACGTAAGAACTATATGGAGGACAGACAGCTGCAGGCGCTGGTCATCGAGTACGAGGTGCAGCAGACGGCCATGCAGAAGGAGGCCTCTCGCGGCGAGGATTACGACACGCATTTGATCGACATGATCCAGAACCGTATCAACGAGCTGTACGAGGCTATCACCAAGCACGAGACCTATCTGGCGCTGGAAAAGGCACAGGAGGAGGTCAACGCCCTGATGAACAAGATCAACGGCATCATTACCACCCACATCACGGGCGAGGAGCCCGGCTGTACCCACAACTGCGCGACCTGCGGCGGTTGTCACTAATTTACAAAATCGAAGGCAGAGGAGCTGATGCGACATGACTCCCATGATGGAGCAATACTTTGAAGTAAAAAATCAATATCGCGACTACGTACTCTTCTACCGTTTGGGCGATTTTTACGAGATGTTCTTCGACGACGCCATTCGCGTCTCGCGTGAGCTGGAACTGACGCTGACGGGGCGGGATTGCGGCGAGGCCGAGCGTGCCCCCATGTGCGGCGTGCCCTTCCACAGCGCCGACACCTACATCGCTCGTTTGATTGAAAAAGGCTATAAGGTTGCCATTTGCGAGCAGGTGGAGGATCCCGCCACCGCCAAGGGCCTTGTCAAGCGCGAGGTGGTGCGTGTCATTACGCCCGGCACGCTGATTGAACCGAGTATGCTGTCCGAGCAGAAGAACAACTATCTTTGCGCCGTCTATTTTTCCGAAGAAGGCAACGGTGTTTGCTTTGCCGACGCTTCGACAGGTGAGCTGTTTGCCACCGTTTTGCGCGGCGCGAACATGGAAAGCCGATTGCTTGCCGAGATGGGCACCTACCGCCCCAGCGAGGTGATTTTCAACCTGCCTCGCAGCCGTGCGGCTGCAGCGACCGAGTTCGCACAGTCGCATCTGAAGGCCGTGCTGACCGACGCACAGGCAAGCCGCTTTGAATACGGCTCCTGCCGCGAGGGGGTAGCCGAGCAATTCGGCGCGACGCTGCGAGAGGGCATTTTGGAGGATCGACCGCTCGTTTGCGCGGTTGGTGGACTGCTGGATTATCTGCGCGAGATGCAAAAGAACGATCTTAGCGCCATCAGGGAGTTGAACGTCTATACCGAGGGGCAGTTCCTTGAGATGGATCTGAACACCCGCCGCAATCTTGAACTGACCGAGACCATGCGTGCCAAGGAGAAGAAGGGCTCGTTGCTCTGGGTGCTGGACAAGACCCGCACCGCCCCCGGAGCCCGTATGCTGCGCCAGTGGATCGAGCATCCGCTGCTGAACGTCGCCTCCATTGAGGAGCGGCAGGGTGCGATTGAAGAGTTGGTCGGCAATTATATGCTGCGCGAGGAGATTTCAGAGCTGCTCTCGGGCGTGCTGGACCTCGAGCGTTTGAACACCAAGATCGTTTACGGCACGGCCAATGCAAAGGATCTGCGGGCGGTCGCGTCGACCATTTCGATTCTGCCCGAGCTTCGCGAGAAGCTGTCGGACTCTCAAAGTCGCGCCATGAAGCGTATTTATGCAGAGCTTGACACGCTGGAGGATATTTTTGCACTGATCGACCATGCTATCGTCGAAACACCGCCCTTTTCCGTTCGTGAAGGCGGCATGATCGCGCCCGGCTACAACGCTGACATCGACTATCTGCACAGCGTCATGACGGACGGCAAGAGTTGGATCGAAAAGATCGAGGCCGAGGAGCGTGAGGCGACGGGCATCAAGACGCTGCGCATCGGCTACAACAAGGTGTTCGGCTATTACATTGAAATTACCAAGTCGCTGGTGTCCCAGGCACCCGACCGATACATCCGCAAGCAGACGCTTTCTAACTGCGAGCGCTACATCACGCAAGAGCTCAAGGACAAGGAGTCCACCATTCTGGGCGCGGCCGACAAGGTCTGCTCGCTCGAATATGAGGTTTTCTCCCAAGTCCGTGCTGTGGTGGCTGAGGCAGGGGAGCGACTGCAGAAAACGGCGGCGCTTCTGGCAGAGCTTGACGTTTACCGTTCGCTCTCGCAGGTGGCCGCAACCAACCATTACGTGCGCCCCGTGGTCGATCTGTCCGATCGTATCTCGATCGTGGACGGACGTCACCCCGTCGTTGAGCAGTTCGTCAAGGACAGTTATTTTGTTCCCAATGACACCGAGCTTGACACGACGCACAATCGCTTAATGCTCATCACGGGCCCCAATATGGCAGGTAAATCAACCTACATGCGCCAGGTGGCACTCATTACCGTCATGGCGCAGATTGGCTCGTTCGTGCCCGCTCGCGAGGCAACGCTGGGCATCGTCGACAAGGTGTTCACTCGCGTGGGCGCATCGGACGATCTGGCCAGCGGACAGTCTACCTTTATGCTGGAAATGAACGAGGTCGCTTACATTTTGCGTAACGCGACCAAGCAGAGCCTGATCATTTACGATGAGGTCGGACGCGGTACGTCCACCTTTGACGGTATGAGCATCGCCCGCGCCATCGTCGAATATACCAACAGCAAAAAGATTGGTGCCAAGACGCTGTTTGCGACTCATTATCACGAGCTGACCGTCATGGAGGACGAATTTGACGGAATTGTCAACTACAACATTGCCGCAAAAAAGCGCGGCGACGGTATCGTTTTTCTCCGCAAGATCGTGCGCGGCTCGACGGATGACAGCTACGGTATCGAAGTAGCCAAGCTGTCGGGGTTGCCGAACGAGGTCATCAAGCGTGCCCGCGAGGTCCTGGCGACGGTCGAGGCCTCGGCGGTCAATCTCAGCACAAGCGGTGATAAGGTGAAGACGCCGGCAAAGCCTGCTGAGGATGATATGGCGCTGTCGCTTCAGGACTGCATCAACGAGCAGGTGATCGAAGAACTCAAAGCGGCGGATCTGAATACGCTGTCTCCCTTGGAGGCGATGAATCTGCTGTTTGGGTTGCAGAGAAGGCTGAAGAATGGGTGAGGGAAATCTGAATTTTTTGCAACCGTTTCTACGGGCTCGCCCAGCTTCGCGCGCTCGCTAAAAGCATTTGTGCCATTTCTTTGCCTCGTCGCAAAGAAATGGCGAAAGAAAAGACGCCAAGACGTTCCCTCTTGGATCTCCCTTTCCGTGCCGCTCTACAACGCTAACCGAGGAGAAAAACATAGCTATTCTTTGTGCATCGCTCGCCGTTTTGCTACCACGAGCGGCAGATATGCCAAAGCAAGAGGTTTTGCGGGTTTCTTAAGGGTATTAGACCCTTAAGTCCGCTTTCTTGGTTCGTTCTTTCTCGGATGAGAAAGAATGAACATCAAAACAGCATACCGAACGCGCGCAACTTGTTGCGCTGTGTGAGGCTTTAAGCGAAGACGTTATAAATTACAACTATCCTAAACTCCCAAAGTTGAAAGGAGGTGCCGATGTGGGCAAAATAAACGTACTTGATTTTTCCGTCGCGAACTTGATTGCCGCAGGCGAGGTCGTTGACCGTCCTGCTTCTGTCATCAAGGAGCTAATGGAAAACGCCATCGACGCAGGCTCGCGTCATATTACTGTTGAAATCCAAAACGGCGGTGTAACGTTTATGCGCGTGTCCGATGACGGCTGTGGTATGGAACCGGATGATCTGCCTGTAGCGATCCGTCGGCACGCAACCAGTAAAATCAAAGACGCGAGTGATCTTGAGGCTATTCTCACGCTCGGCTTCCGTGGCGAAGCGCTTGCCGCCATTGCGTCGGTCTCTGATATTCGAATTTTATCCAAACAACGCGAGGCTGAGATGGGCGCGGTTCTCGAGGCCCACGGCGGCAATATCGTGAGCCTTTCGGAAACGGGCTGCCCGGACGGGACGACCGTCATCGTCGAGGCATTGTTCGCCAACGTTCCTGCCCGCCGCAAGTTCCTCAAACGCGATGTTACCGAGGCGCAGGCGGTCACCCAGGCCGTTGAACGTGTGGCGCTGTCTCACCCCGAGATCGCATTTAAGCTGATTGTCGATGGCGATATTAAGCTCAATACCGCCGGCGACGGAAAGCTGCAAAGCACTGTTTATGCTGTGTTTGGCCGCGACTTTGCTGGCCGCCTGATCCCCATTTCCGGTGAGTACGAGGGCATCGGCATCAGCGGCTTTATCGGTCGCCCCGATAACGTCAAGGGCAACCGCAACTACCAGAATTTCTTTATCAACGGGCGCTGGATCAAGAGTAAGACGGCCATGGCTGCGCTGGAGCAAGCCTTTTGCTCCTACCTCGCCCCCGATAAATATCCGACCTGCGTTATGAATCTGACGCTCAATCCTGCTCGCGTGGACGTCAACGTGCATCCCGCCAAGCTGGAAGTCAAGTTTAGCAATGAGAAAATGATCTTCGAGGCCATCTACTATACCGTGCGCCATGCGCTCGAGCAGGATGAGATACGCCCCGAGTTAAAAATACCCGAGCAGAAAAAGGAAACGCCTGCGACTGTACAAGCAACGGCGAATAGTCGTCGAGTGTCGGACGCTTTTGCGCCCGTGCGCGATCACCGCGAGGAATCGGTCGCTCGCCGACAGATCGGCATTTCGACGCCGCCTGCGAGTACGCCGCAACCGCCCAAAAAGGATGCCTTTGTCCGCTTGACGGCCGAGGAGTACGTTCGCGAGTATCTGGGTGGAGACAAGAAAGCGCCCGCCCCTACCAAGAGCAGTGCGCCGAGTACACCGCCGCCCCCAAGCGTTCCCACAAGCACATCGCGTGCGACCGAAGCGCCCGCACCCATGCCCGACATTCCGACGGATGTTCCCATGCCAAGCGATGCCGACGCACCGCCTGTGCGAAATGAGGACGTTACACCGGCACCTGTACCACAACGGGAGAGAGAGCAACCGATTGCGCTGTCCGCTGAACAGTCTCCTGCTCCCGCCGACGAGCCTTCGGTGCAGGCAGAGCAAGCTCCTGCCGTGCCCGACTATCGCATCGTGGGCGAGGTGTTCCACTCCTACGTACTGGTCGAAATCGGAGATAGGATGCTGGTCATCGACAAGCATGCAGCTCACGAGCGTATTCTGTTTGAACAGCTCAAGGAGAAATTACATAGCACCGACCCCGCGTCGCAGCTGCTCATGTTGCCCATTAAGGTCATGATGATGAGCGACGAGGTCGAGGTGATCGCCGAGTATCGCGAGGAACTATATGCCATTGGCTTTGCCTTCGAGACCGCGCGTAACACCGTCAGCATCAGCGCTCTGCCCATCGGTATAGACGCGGGGGCGGCGGGAGATATGCTGTGCGCGATTGCTGATCGCATCAAAAACAACACGGGAAGCGCCACGCTCACCCGCGATATTCTGTTTGAAAAGGCACTGTATCAGGGCGCCTGCAAAGCTGCCATCAAGGCAGGACGCATCTATGCCGAGGGCCACGTCGAGTGGTTGGTGGCACAAATGATGAAGCTGCCCGATATTACTTACTGTCCTCACGGCAGACCCGTGGCGATGGAGATGACCAAGCAAAATCTGGATCATCAATTTGAACGAAGCTAACCGCGCCAAAATGGCGCAGAAAGGTTGACGATATGACGGAAAATGAAATGATTACGACGCCCGACGAGGCACTTGCCGAGCAGGTGGCGCCTCCCGCCCCCTTTGACAATGGGCGTAATTCCAAATTTGAGCTGTTAACGACGGACGGACGCGCCCGCCGCGGCGTTCTCCATACGGTACACGGCGATATTCAGACCCCGGTGTTTATGAACGTAGGTACTTGCGCCGCCATCAAGGGCGGTGTCAACACCATGCAGCTGCGTGAGCTGGATTGCCAGGTCGAGCTGTCCAATACCTACCATCTGCACATTCGTCCCGGCGACAAGTTGATCCATCGTATGGGCGGTATCCGCAAGTTTATGAACTGGGAAGGTCCTGTGC
This sequence comes from Eubacteriales bacterium, assembly GCA_045614625.1. Taxonomy (GTDB): domain Bacteria; phylum Bacillota; class Clostridia; order Oscillospirales; family CAG-272; genus SIG644. Next base: position 645 of record JAZLDE010000005.1, on the reverse strand, counting down.
TGACCGACAGCGGCGGATTTCAGGTGTTCTCGCTGTCCTCGCTCCGCAAGATCACCGAGGAGGGCGTCAAGTTCGCCTCGCATATCGACGGTAAGCGTATTTTCATGGGTCCCGAGGAGAGCATGCAGATCCAGTCCAATCTTGCCTCGACCATCGCGATGGCGTTTGACGAGTGCATTGAAAATCCCGCGCCCTACAAGTACGTCAAGGACTCCTGCGCCCGCACGACGCGTTGGTTGGAGCGTTGCAAGGCCGAAATGGCAAGGCTGAACGCACAGCCCGAGACCATCAACCGCCATCAGCTTCTGTTCGGTATCAATCAAGGTTCGACCTATGAGGATTTGCGTATCGAGCACATGAAGCAGATCGCCGAGATGGATCTGGACGGCTACGCTATTGGTGGCTTGGCGGTTGGTGAGGCAACCGAGGATATGTACCGCATCATCGACGCGGTAGAGCCTTACATGCCCAAGGACAAGCCCAGATATCTGATGGGCGTCGGAACGCCCTGCAATATTCTCGAGGCGGTTCACATGGGCGTGGACTTCTTCGATTGCGCCATGCCCTGCCGCAACGCCCGCCACGGCAATCTGTTTTCCTGGCATGGCAAGATCAATCTGTGCAACGAAAAATATGCAGAGGACC
>JAZLDE010000004.1:0-4566 GCA_045614625.1 Eubacteriales bacterium | reverse complement strand
CAAATTATATTATAACACAATTTTTGCCGCTTGAAAAGGGGGAATGGCAAAAATATGATATTAATTTTGAGAGGCGAGTTGGTTGACAAGCGAAAGAGAACATGTTATAATTTTTACACTTTATATCGAAAGAGGTAATTCGATGAGTCAGATCATGACCTACACCAAAAAGATGCTTGATCCGCTAAATGCCGATCCCAAGGATATTGATATCGTTGATATCGCCCACGCGCTGTCCTTGCTTTGTCGCGCCAATGGCCATTTCCCCCATTTTTATTCGGTTGCCCAGCACAGCATCAACTGCATGCTGGAGGCGAAGGCAAGGGGATATTCAACGCGTGTTCAGCTTGGTTGTCTTCTGCATGACGGAAGCGAGGCCTATCTTTCGGACGTGACTCGTCCCGTCAAGCCCCATCTTGTCGGTTATGCTGCCATGGAGGATAAGCTGCAAAATCAGATTTTTGATAAATGGATCACCCCGTCGCTTACGCAGGAAGAACGCACACAAGTCTTTGATATTGATGACGCGGTACTGTACTTTGAATTTTTATCCTTGACGGGCTTGCGGCTGTCTATGCCCGAGCCGCTCCTCAAGTCCGTTCCATGCGTTGCACTTCTGGATTTTTTGCAGTTAGAGCAACAGTTTTTGCAGATATTTGACGAGCTGACCAAAGCATAATACGAAAAAGAGCCGATGTTACCATTGACGTGACAATCGGCTCTTTTTTCTATTAATTTCCGTGAAACAGCTTTTTGGTTTGATAAATCGGCTCGCTGGTCAAGTTACAACCCAGTCGGCGGAAGACGTTTTCGTCGACAGCTGCGAGCAGAACGGAGGAGTGTACCTCACAGCCGCGTAGCTCGGACAGCTTTTCCATGCAGCGAGCAGCGTTTTCGTCCGTCGTCGCACAGATAGACAGGGCAATGAGCACCTCGTTGGTGTGCAGTCTGGGGTTGTGGTTGCCCAGATGATTGAGCTTGAGGGCCTGCACGGGAGCGAGAATTTCGGGCGAGATCAGCTTGGTCTCCTTAGAAACGCCGGCCAGCGTTTTGACCGCATTGAGAAGGCAGGCCGCCGATGCACCAAGCAGTGGCGTGGTCTTGCCTGTGACGATGGTGCCGTCGTTCAACTCGATGGCCACGGTCGGTGCGCCCGTTTCCTGCGCACGACGACGGGCAGGCTCAACGCAAGCGCGGTCGAGCGGCTTGATGTTCAGCTGTTGCATGAGCAGCTCCAGCTTTTGCACCTCAACGTCGCTTCCCATATCGCGGCGGCGGTTACACAGCGCGTTGAAATAGCGGCGGATGATCTCACTTTCGGCGGCACGACGAACGACCGCATCGTCGAAAATACAGCTTTTGATCATATTAACGCCCATGTCGGTGGGGGAGAGATAAGGGCATTTCCCCATAATATGGTCGAACATAGCGCGAAGCACGGGATAGATCTCGACGTCGCGGTTGTAGTTGACCGTTGTTTCACCGTAAGCCTTGAGGTGGAAGGGGTCGATCATGTTCATGTCGTTCAGATCGGCCGTTGCCGCCTCATAGGCGATGTTGACGGGGTGATCAAGGGGCAGGTTCCAGACGGGGAATGTTTCAAATTTTGCATACCCCGCGCGGATACCGCGCTTGTAGTCGTGATAAATATTGGACAGGCACACAGCCATTTTTCCGCTTCCGGGACCGGGCGCGGTGACAACGACTAACTCCTTGGTCGTTTCGATGTAAACGTTTTTGCCGTAGCCGTTGTCGCTGACGATGCCTGAAATATCGTTGGGATAGCCGGGAATATCGTAGTGATGGTAGACCTTGATGCCGCGGTCGGTCAGCTTCTTTTCAAACGCCATGGCGCTGGGCTGAGATTGGAAGCGAGTCAAAACGACGCTACCGACATACAGACCAAAGCCGACGAAGGCGTCGATCAGGCGGAATACCTCCAGATCGTAGGTGATGCCCGAGTCGCCGCGCACCTTGTTCTTTTCAATATCGGACGAACTGATGACGATGACCATTTCCGCTTGTTCTTTGAGCTGAAGCAGCATGCGGATCTTGGAATCGGGCGCAAAGCCGGGCAGCACGCGTGAGGCGTGGAAGTCGTCAAACAGCTTGCCGCCAAACTCCAAGTACAGCTTGCCACCAAAACGGGCAATTCTCTCGCGGATCTTTTCGGATTGGGTGCGAAGATATTTTTCGTTGTCAAAGCCAATGTGATTCATAATGCCCCTTGTCCTTTCATTTTGACTATGCTTGTAATTAGCGGATCAGCTTCATGGTACGCTCGGCCATATCCGAAATATGAACGCGCGCGTTGCCTGCAATATCGGTACAAAGCGTGTCGCAGATGGGTTCGGTGAAGTGAGAGGGAACCGCCTTTGCACCGTTCAGCATACCCACGATAGAGCCGACGGTCGCACCGTTGCAGTCGGTGTCCATGGCCGCCATGACGGAATATCCCAGCGTCCTCGTGTAATCGCCCTCACCCCACAACAGCGAGGCGGCAACGATCATGGCGTTGGGGATGGTGTGGACGGCGTTGTGCAGATCTTGCTGGGGATACTGTTCGTGGATACGGTCGATGGCTTCCATGAATGTAAGTCCCTCGTCGCACATCGCAATTACGCGGTCAACGTCGCGCTTTAAGCGGCTCTTTTGCGGAATGCGATCAAGACCGGTCTTGATGATGTGTCGGATGTCGCTTGACACAGCCGCCTCGGCGATCATAGCGGCGATGAACATCTCTCCGTAGATGCCGTTGCGAGTGTGGGTACAGCAAGCGTCGCGGTATGCCATATCAGCGGCGGTGCAGGGATCGCCGGGATTGATATAGCCGAACAAGTCACCGCGGATCTGGGCGCCGATCCACTCACGGAAGGGATTGCGGACGTAACCCGAGCGGGGCGGCAGAATGTGACAGAGAAAATTACGGAATGCGGCCTGCTCGGCGGTGCAAAGCACCCAGGCAGGGAAGTTGCGCAGCCATGCCTCAACGATATCGTTGGAGGTAAAGTCACGGCCGTACTGCTCGACCACGGTCAGTGCAAGCGTGGTATAGTTGGTGTCGTCGTCCGAGGGGGAACAGCCGCAAAGTTTTTCCGCAAAGCAATTGAATTTGAAGTTAGGATCGTCAAAAAACGGATCGTTATTCGGGTTTTCCACCTGACCGCGCAGATAGCGGGTGATGGGGTAGTTGCCGTCTGCCTCAGCGATCTTGCGAATGTACTCGCGCGAGCGGTTCTCGACCGGCTTGCCGAGCAGACAGCCTGTTACGCGGCCGATCCACGCGCCGTGAATGCGATCGACCAACGCCTCCTTATCGTAAGGCACAGCTTCGCGGCAAGGGGCGGCACAGGCGTGAATTTCGTCGAGCGTGTCAGGCTCCACATACTCAGGATGCTCGGGCAGAGGGAGGGCCTCCAGCTCGTCCACCATGGCCATGACCTTGTCGTATTCCTCCTCGGTAACGGGCGCAACGATATCGATCGCAGCAGCCTTTTCTTCCAAGGCAGACACGTCGCGACCCTCGTCGCGGCATTGGCGCAGCTCGGTATCGACCGCACCGTGATAGCAGTACCACATATGATGCTGAAGCATGATGACCTCCTCATCCCCGGTTTGGGTGAAAATAAAAATACACATTTATCATACCATAAAAGGCGATAAAGAGCAAGGGCTTTTAACAAAATCATTAAAATATTTTTTGAAATCATCAATAAAAGAAACAACGCTCTTGCCGAAGCAAGAGCGTTGAGTCCTATTCCTTGAATTTATTGATCTAACTCTCTGGCGAGCATGGCAAAGAAGGTATAGGGGTCGACGACCTTAATGATGCGCCCGTTACCTTCTTCGTCCAGCAGCTGCTGTGCTAACTCAACCGCCTCGCAAGCCAACGTAGGATCAATGATATTTGTCTTAATTGGATAGAAGTTCAATTTTCGTCCCGAACTGATGGCTTTGACAATGGATTGTGCCGCTTCTTCCGGTGTATTGTATCTGGTAAAGCCCCAATCCTGTGCCATGCCGCTGATGCCGGTACCGCCGATTTCTTTGATTCCGGAATCATTTCCGGGCCAGTTCCATACGCCGATGCCGTCGTAGGAGAAGGAAAGATAGGCTTTTAAAATTTCATCGTCAGCGTAAGGATTGTTACCGTCCAAAATCATTCCCGTGATGGAGAGATCAGCTCGGCTGTACCAATATTCGCACCATTCAACCCATGCATCGACGCCGCTGGGTAAATTTGAATGCTTGCGCCAATATTGCCGCAACAGCATTGAATTGATGTATCCGGCGCCGCTGTCACCGGCAATAAAGAAATCGTTCTCGGTAGCAGTAGCGTAAAAGACGTCCCAAAGCATGGGAACGCGCTCCATCAGATTGGGATTGAACGCCCAGGAAAGAGGAATATTGCCGCGATCCTCACTCTGCCAGGTTCCGTTTGCCGCGATGTGATATGTCCAGGAGGCAGCATCGTAGTCTCCGCCGTAGATGTATATGTAGTAAGTGTTTTCGTCGTATTCAGGCAGATTGTCCAGCGCGTTCTGGCGTTTTTCGGATTGTGAGTAG
>JAZLDE010000003.1:0-12889 GCA_045614625.1 Eubacteriales bacterium | reverse complement strand
ATGCAACCGTATGCGCCTATTTTTTTGCCGATATTCTATTTTGTAAGCTCGGCAACGCATTGTAGACGGTTGTCGGAACGTTTCTTTTGGTATTATCATTATACCACATCCGAAAGAATTTGTCAAGGGGGCGATGCACGTTTGTATGGCGTTTGGGAGCAAAGCTGCATGTTCGCCGCCGAATTGTTAAATTTCTCTCCGCCCCCTTCCTTCCCTTGACAGACGAGTGGGAAAGAGGTATAATATAAATTGGTTTATTATATTCAGGAAAGGAGGAGACGTTATGTCCGCACGCCGCTTGACACGCTATCAGAAAAAGCGGGCGCAAAAGGCCGCCAAGGTCGCGCTGGGTGTTTTCGTCGCGCTTGTGGTTCTGGCGTTTTTCACGGTCTACTATCTCGACCGCTACTCTCTCCTCCCCTCCCCCGACGCCGAGCTTCATGACAAGGACGACCTCGGCTATATTCCCGTATCAGCCGAGGTGCTGGACGTCGAGATCGGCGCCAAGCAGGCCTTCGTTTACGATTGCAACCGAGGTGAGATCGTCTATCTCAAGGGCGAGCGTCAGGTGGTCTATCCCGCCAGCACGACCAAGCTGCTTTCCATTCTTTGCGCGCTGGAGCATCTCTCCCCCGGTGATGTCATCACCCCCGGTGAGGAGCTGTCGCTGGTCGGCGAGGGCTCGTCCATTGCGTATATCAACGAAAACCACCGCCTGACGGTGGAAATGCTGATCGAGGGCATGCTGCTGCCCTCGGGCAACGATGCCGCCATGGTACTGGCCGCCGCGGCGGGCAATCGCATGAGCGACGGCGAGGCCGCGGGCAAGGAGGCCGTCGAGGTATTCGTTCAGGGAATGAACGAATACGCCAAGACGCTGGGTGCCATCGACACCCATTTCACCACCCCCGACGGTCTGGCAGGCGATGATCATTACACAACGCTGGAGGATATGCTCCTCATTTGCCGCGCGGCCGCAAGCAATGATATCATCCGCCGCTACGCTTCTCTTGCCGAGGACCGCGTAACCTACGAAAGTGGTCACACCAACACCTGGGTCAACACCAACGTCATGCTCGATCCCGACAGCGACTATTACCACCCCGCTGTCACGGGACTGAAAACAGGCTCGTTGGATCGCAACTATTGCGTGATCTCCACCGTTGAGCAGGACGGGGCGCGCTATATCATCGGCATTTTCGGGGCAAAAGATAAAAACGCTCGTTTCGCAGATACCATTACCATCATTAATCGCTTATTGCAAGAAAAGGAGGTCACACCATGAGCTTTGAACGCAGTGGCATTCTGCTCTCTCCAAAGGCCGTGCTACATACGCCGGGGGCGCTTGGTTATATCCCCGTAGCCGATCACCCTTTGGAATTTGATCTTGAGACCCCCTTTGCTTTCATCTACGACGGTGGCCGCGACCGCATCTTATATCAAAAGGGCGGCGATCAGGTCATCTATCCCGCCAGCACCACCAAATTGTTGACCATCCTCACGGCACTCAAGGTGCTCTCACCGCACCAGATCATCCATCCGGGCAGCGAGCTGTCCTTGATGGACGAGGATTCCTCCGTGGCCGGCGTGGACGAGCGTCACGCGCTGACGGTGGAAATGCTGATCGAAGCCATGTTGCTTCCCTCGGGTAACGACGCCGCCTACGTTCTGGCCGCGGCGGCAGGTGAGCGCATCAGCGAGGGCGTGGCCTCGGGACGCGATGCCGTTCCCCTCTTTCTTGCCTTTATGCACGAGTACGGCCGCTCGATCGGTCTTGTAGGCACCCACTTCGTCTGCCCCGACGGTCTGGCGTTCGAGGACCACTACACGACGCAAGAGGACATGATCCTCATCGGCAAGGCCGCGATGCAGTGTCCACTCATCCGCCGCTACGCCTCAACGGCACGCGACAGCGTGATCTACGCAAGCGGTCACACCGCTACCTGGGTCAACACCAATCCGCTGCTCCGCCCCGACAGCCCCTGGTACCGCCCTGCGGTCACCGGTCTGAAGACGGGCTATCTGCGGCATAATTCTTGTATTCTTTTGTCCGTTGAAGCAAACGACACCTACTATCTCGTGGGACTTTTCGGCGCTGAAGACAGCGACACGCGCTGTGCCGATGCCGTCAAGATCGTGGATAAGCTGACGGGCGGCGAGGTGGCGCTATGACGGACAGAAAACTGTCTCTGCTGGCCATCGTCGGTCCAACGGCAGGGGGCAAGACCTCGCTCTCTATCGCGCTGGCCAAGCGCTTGGGCGGTGAGATCATCTCCTGCGACTCCATGCAGCTGTACCGCAGCATGGACGTGGGCACCGCCAAGCCGACAATCGAAGAAATGGACGGCGTGCCCCACCACATGATCGACGTCCGCGAGCCGGATGAAAGCTACTCCTGCGCCGAATACGTCGTCGATGCGCGGGCGAAAATTCAAGACGTCACGTCCCGCGGCTTGCTGCCCATTCTGTGCGGCGGCACGGGTCTGTATCTGGACGCCGTTCTTTTGGGCGGCTCGTTTGAGGATACGCCAAGCGATCCCTCCATCCGTGAGCGCCTGCAGGCGATCGCCGACCAAGAAAACGGTAAAGAACTTTTGTACGATCGGCTTTGTGAGGTCGACCCCGACAGCGCATCTGCCATTCATAAAAACAACGTCAAGCGTGTCATTCGCGCGCTGGAGATTTTTGAGTGCTGCGGCACGCCCAAGAGCGTGCTGGACAAGGCCTCGCGCGAGCGCGGACTGCTGTACGACGCGACGGTGATCGGCCTGCGCTATCACAGCCGCGAGCTCTTATACTCGCGCATCGATCAACGCGTGGATATCATGCTGTCGGACGGACTGTACGACGAGGTCGTGCGCCTCAAGTCCGCCGGTGTGTTTGAGCGCAACGCAACGGCCGCGCAGGCCATCGGCTACAAAGAGCTGCTCGGTGTCCTCGACGGCACGGCAACGCTCGCCGAGGCGGTCGACGGACTCAAGATGGCCACTCGCCACTACGCCAAGCGACAGATGACCTGGTTCTCTGCCAAGCCCTACGTCACCTGGATCTATGCCGATACCGAGGACGGGCAGATGCGCCCCTTCGCGGATATTCTCGACGAAGCGATGGACGTTGTCACCTCTCGTGGACTGCGGGGTGAGGGCTCATGAACAAAGCCACGCTGAAGCGCTTGTTCGGCTCGCTTGCCTTTCGCCTTCTGATCGTCGTACTCATTCTTTACACGGTCTACCATTGCGTGGCCGCCTTTTCCGACCGCGTCGTGACGGACGTTGTGACAAGCGGGATCGATCGGACGACGGTACGGGGCGAGGCCGTGATCTTGCGTGATGAAACGGTGCTTATGATGAGCGGCGGTAATTATCTTTGCTCCTATCCGCTCGAGAGCGGCGCCAAGGTCAACGCCACGACCACGCTGGCCGAGCTGTACGCGACCTACGCCGATGCGGATGAACGCGCGCGGACGCAAGCGGCGCTTTTGGCGCTTGACCGCCAGATCGCGCTGGCACAGCGCCTACCCACGGCGGACACGCTCGCCTCGCTTCCCTCCCTGCAATCCTCAGCACGCGAGCAGCTGCTGTTCAACAATCGCCTGGTCTCAGCGGGCTCGGGCATGCAAGACGTGCGTGACGGCGCATTTGAACTATTGCTTTCACTCAATCGCATCGGTGCGCTGACGGCGCAAAATGGCTCATCGGCCGCGCTGATCGCCTCACTTCGAAACGAGCGTCAGAAGCTGCTCATGACGGCAAGCTACACCGCGCAGACGGTGACGCTGAAAAATCTCGGTAGCGAGAGCACGGGCGGTTATTTCTTTTACGCAGGTGCGGTAGACGGCTTTGAGCACGTCTTCAGCCGCTCGATGATGGAGGACATGACCGCAGAACAATTTGACGCGTTACTCGAAGCCTCCCCCCGTACCTACGGCAACGGCGAGACCGTCATCGGCAAGCTGGTTCACAGCTACACCTGGAGCATTGCCCTGCCCGTTTCGTACGACGTGATCGACCGCGTGGAGGAGGGCAACGCATACGACGTTGTGTTCCGTCAGGAGCACGGCATCACCGTTTCCATGGTGCTCGACCGTGTCATTTCGTCGGTAGCAAAGGACAAGGCGATCCTCATTCTGTCCACCAACGCCATGCCGCAAGGCTTCACCTACACCCGTTTTTCAGACGTTGAGCTGATACTGGATGAGGTTTCGGGCTATCGTGTGCCTGAAACGGCGCTGTCCACGTTGGACGGCCGCGACGGCGTTTACGTGCTGGATGGAGGCCGCGTCACCTGGCGCGACGTTCGCATCGTCAGCCGCGGCGAAGGCTACGTGCTGGTCTACGCTCCCACCAAGGCCGAACGCGAAAGTGAAGACGACGACACCTATCACTACGACCGCTATCTCGGCATCCGCGACGTCGTCATCACAGACGGTGACGATCTGTACGACGGAAAATATATCGAATAAAGCCAAAGTCAAAGGAGGCATTTTTATGCCAAAAACAACGTTACAAGCGCGCGTCGAGGATATCCGCGAGCGCATGCGGGCAGCAGGCGACCACGGGCAGGTCACGCTGATGGCCGCCGTCAAATACGCCACGGCCGAGCAGATCAACGAGCTGCATGCCACGTGTGGCATCGACGACATTGGGGAAAACCGCGTTCAGCAGCTGCTCGAACATTACGAAAAGCTCGCGGACCGCGACAATCTGCGGATTCATTTCATTGGTTCGCTTCAGAAAAATAAGGTCAAGTACATCGTCGACAAGGTGTGTATGATCCACTCGCTCGACTCCCTCTCGCTGGCCGAGGAGATCGAAAAGCGCTGTGCCGCCATTGGCCGCGTCATGGACGTTCTGGTCGAGATCAACAGCGGTAAGGAGGAAAGCAAAGGCGGGATCTTACCCTGCGAAGCAGAAGAGTTCTGCCAAAAATTGGAAGCATTTCCCCATCTGCGGCTGCGCGGATTCATGACAATGGCCCCTAAATGCGAAAATTCAGCACAATATCGCAAATATTTTGGAGAAACTTATCGCCAGTGTCTTGACATTTGGCAAAAAAAATTAGATAATATATGTAGTATGCAAACGATGCCTGCCGATGCGGCCCCCGTCATCTCCATGGGAATGTCGGGCAGCTTTGAGGCGGCGATTGCAGAGGGTGCCACCATCGTGCGTATTGGCGGAGCGCTGTTTCGCGACGAGCTCTGATGGCACACTCAACATCCAATGACAAAGAAATCAAAGAAAGAGAGATAACAACTATGGCACTGAATGATCTGTGGAAGAAATTTATTAAGGACGAAGAGGCTGACAACGAAGAGAGCGCAACCTACTATCGCCCTCACAAGAAGAACGCCGCTCCCTCGCTGGTTGACGAGCCCGATGACGACGCATTCCGCGCGCCCAAGACCAGAACGAGCGCATCCCGCGTGGCAACCGCCAACGACTACGACGATTTGTCCGACGATATCAACGACGTTTACGAAGACAGCGCAAGCGTAAGCAAGCCTCGCTTCAAGAGAGTCATGGCAACCGATCTGAAGTCGGCTGAGCACGCCATCGACCTGGTTCTGCGCAAATACGTAGTCCTCATCAACACCGAAGGCGTGGCTGACGCAAAGCTCGTCCCCTTCCGTTGCTATATCGCAGGTGCCGTTCAGGCCCTTGGCGCGCACATTACTCCCTTGGATGACGAAAACGTTTTCGTTTCCATCGAGCCGTTTGACGCAACGCCCTACCTCCCCGCTCAGAGTGAGGCCGAGGAGACCGAGGACGATCTCATCTAATGACAGCTCACATTTCGCGGCGGTTTCATCACCAAATGGAGCCGCCCGAATTTTTTATCCGCTGATTTTGGCAAAGGAGTCTTTTCATGGCAGCCGTTATTGCTATTTTTGTTGGCTTTTTACGCACGTTTTTATATCTGCTTGATCTCGCGATGCTGCTGCGGGCGATCTTGTCCTGGCTTCCCATCGACGAGGACAATCCCCTGCTCCACATCGCATACATGATCACCGAACCCTTCATTTACCCCGTTCGCGCGCTGCTTCACCGCTTCGAGCTGTTCCGCGATCTGCCCATTGATATTGCTTTCATCATCACGTCGATGCTGATCCTGATCGCATCGGCCTTCATATAAACGCATGGCACAACGACAGCACGACCCCCAACTGGAGCGCCTGCTCGCCCACGTAGACGAGCTATGCGATCGTGCCGCTCGCGGCACATTTTCACACACAGCCTTCCTGACACCCCGCGAAGCCAAGCACGCACGCGCGCTGCTTTGCCGCTTGGGTCAGTGGCATCGTGCCCGCATCTGGGGCGGCTACGACAGCGCCGAGCGCGTTATGATCTTGCTCTTCCCCGACTACGTGTGTGATCTGATCGACAAGGACGACTGGCACACGCATCCCGTCAGCGAGCTTTTGATGCTGGCAGACGAGGAGGATCCCGTCGTCGCCCTTTCGATGCGCGGCAGTGGCTATCGCACGCTGACGCATCGCGATTTTCTCGGCTCGCTGCTCTCGCTCGGTCTTGAGCGCGAGGTGCTGGGCGATATTGCCATTGACGGGCAGGGCAAGGACGCGACCGTCTTTTGCACCGCGCGCATGGCCTCGTTTCTTCTGACCTCGGTCGAGCGCATCGGCGGTGACGTCGTTCGGGTACAGCAAACGAGCGTTCCATCGAATTTTGACGGTGGTCGACGCTATCAGGCCGTGCGCGACACCATTGCCTCGCCCCGCCTTGACTGCATTGTGGCTTCGCTGTGCAATCTGTCCCGCGAAACCGCCCAGACGGCGGTGCGCAACGGGCTGGTTGAGGTGGACTACGATTGCGAGGATCGGCCCGATCATATTGTGGATATTCCCTGCATCGTATCGGTGCGTGGGTTCGGCAAATTTGCGCTGCGGTCGCTGGGCTCGCCTAACAGGCGAGGGAGATTGCCACTGATCGCAGACAAATACGTATAAGAGATAAAAAAATCACGGTTGGTAAACAACCGTGATTTTTTTGCAAAGGGGGGAATAGTTGAAAATTTCACTGCTCACTTCTACGGACGATCATACTGCGCTCCTTCGTCGCGCGCTGATCTGTGCCGGCGTTGATGTTCCTTCTTTCTCGTTCAACAAAGAAGGAACCAAGAAAGTGAACCCGGCCGTTCCTTCCGGGACCTCCCTTTCCGTGCCGCTCTACAAAGCAAATCAAGAGATAGACATATTTTTTGATTGTACGGTGCTTCAAGGTTTGGCACCACGAGCGGCAGGCGAAGAAGACAAACCCGCTTTTCTTCAAAGGTTAGTTGAACCCGGGGGCGTCGCGGATAGCGGAAATATTTGCCTCCTTGCTTGCGTGCTGCTTCCGTGTTGGCGTTTTTATTTAACACGCCAATGCAAAAGCTGAAGCCCTAACACTTCGCGAAAAGATGAGCAGAGCGACAGCGCCGCGACCTTTTCGCGCGGCAGGGTTCCAAGGGACATTAGGTCCCTTGGTCCGCTTTCTTGGTTCGTTCTTTCTCGGACGAGAAAGAATGAACACCCAAAAGCGCACAGCGCGGCGCGAAGCTGTACGCGCGTCCGTAGAAGAAGTTGTTAATAACCCAGCTCATCCGCCATCTGGCATTGACTTGCACCCCTTTTTCCCTTATAATCAAATCCCTCCCGCAAAGCGTGCCCCTTTGCGCCCTCTCATATCGCAAGGAGGAAATTCATGAATCAGGAAGACATTATCATCCACCTCACCGCCAACGAGCACGAGATCGGCTCGCTGCGTCATCGTGTCAACAAGATGGAAAGTCAGGTGGATGCCATCAACAAGCTGACCGTTTCGGTCAACACCCTCGCGGGTAGCGTGCGTGATCTTTTGGAGGTGCAAAAATCCCAGAACGATCGTCTTTGCCGCCTGGAACTTCGCCCCGCGGCCGAGGCAAGGGACGCCCGCCGCGAGATCATCCGCGCCATTGTCAGCACGCTGACGGGAGCTTTGATCGGTACGGTTATCACCGCACTGACCCGTATGTGAGGAGGTGCCGTATGAAGCAGACGTTACAAAAGCTCACTTCACGCAAATTTTTACTGTCGGTCATCAGCATGCTGGCGGGCATTGCCGCGCTGTGCGGTGCGGACGAAACCATCGTCGCCATCATAGCAGGGGCCGCTATGACCGTGCTGCCCGCGCTGGTGTATTGCATCACCGAGGGACGCATCGACACCGCATCGGTGCTGGCAGCCAAGCAAGCCGTGACAGATGCCGCCGAGGCACTCGGTGCAAGTGAGGCGACGCAGACTGTCATCGACGCGGCAGGTGACATGCTCGCCGCTATCAGCGAGGAAGATAGGAAATAAGCAAAGGGGGAAGCCTGCAGGCTTCCCCCGATATTTATTCCTTTTCGTTTTGCGCCTCTTGCAGCAAGCGTCTCTCCTCAGCATGCTTTTTTTCAATCCGGATCTCCCATTGGATCAGGAAAGTCATAGCCGCGCGCAGCAGCACGACTGCGCCAAGAATAAGCAGTTCCTCCCACTCACGCACGACAACGGTACGAAGCAGCTCGCCGCCAAGCTTGAATTCAAGCGACAGCGCAATACCCTCGGCCAGATCCAGCCGCACGCGCTCATGCTTTTGCAGCAAGGAGATCAGTGCCTTGAATACGGTATAGACCAGCACACCAATGCCGATCAGCTCGACAAACAAAATGATGTAGGAAACACTGACGTCAAACACGCTGAGTATTCTTTCATATAAATCCATGCTTGCTTCCTCCGTTGTGCGTCAATCAGAATACGACGCGAAGTGTAATGATCTGCTTGGGTGCGGCGTGAAGTGCAACGATGCCACGGCGTGCCGAAAGAGTACCGACGGTCTTCTCGGCCAAATTGACCTCCTCAACCGATTGAACTGCTCTACCAAAGTTCAGTTTGAAGTCGATGGGCTTCGAGGTACTGTTGTACAGACGAATGATGTGCGAGCCGTCGCGTGCCTCAGCTCCCTTGCAGGCCGACAGAATCATGGCGTTCTTGACTGTCTCGTCGGTAATGCGGAACAGCTTAAAATCGCGGGGGAGTACAACGTCAGCATACTCGAGGGGACGGTAGAACAGATCGGGCATACCGGGGCCCTGAACGAAGGGGCGGCCGCCGATAAACTTGTTGCGGTCAACGCCCTGCACGGTCGTATAGGGCATGCACATAAACTGCTGGGCGCGAGCGGCAACAGCGGCGTCCTCGTGGTTGCCGGCGTAGGGGTAGAGCGCCAGGTGGTAGTTTTGCTCGCCCAGGCACACGCCCTCGGGGGTGACCCACTCCTGCTCCATGGTATCCTCGCCCTCGACCGTCGCACCCGTGATGCGGCGAACGGAGCGCAACAGCGTCAGAGCCAGCGTACCCTCGTTGTCATCGGTCATGTGCTCGTATTCGTACAAACCGCAGTTCATGACGGCAAAACCATGATCGCCCTCGGGCGCGTTGATACCAACGAAATCGGTGTTGGGATGCGTCTTGTCGTCGTTGTACTTACTGATCTTGGTACGGGTCACGATATCATAGGGCTGTCCGGCATAGTTGATGTCGCTGACAATACCCGTAGGCAGGCAGACTCTCAGACGATGGCGGATGCACTGATTATTGATGCGGATGTCCACGCCCAGCGTCTTATCGCCCTTGCCCAGTGTTAGAACAACGTCAAAATCCACCGTACCGCTGCCGATTTCGCGATCGATCTTCATGCGGTAGGTGATGCCGCGCTTCTGCATGAGAGGCGTATCCTCGATCACGCGGGCCTTGGCCTTGGCGCCAAGGCTGGTCACGATCTCACTGCCGTCGTTTTCGTAGTAGTTATAGGACGAGCCGCGGTCGGCGTTGTCCTCCATCCACAGAAGATTCTCGTAGACCTTGCCGGTCTTCTTATTCTTCAGGTCAACGGTACCGTTGCTGTGAATGGTGACCTTGAGGTTCTCGTTTTCCATGTGGTAGGCCGACTTGCGGCGTGTTTCTGCCGCAGCAAGCGTACCTTCTGCGGGAGTAACGACCAGAATACGGTAGCTCATACCCTCCATGGTGGCACGGTAGCGGACGGTATAGCGGTTGATCTGCTTGCCGCCGGGCAGGTTGATGGGGCTCAGGATGCGTTTGCCGAGATTTTTGACAATACTGACAACCTCAAAAGGAACATTCTTGCCCTTGGCGTCAGACAGCGTAAAGGCGCCCGTATCCTCCTCAACGGGAATATCGATAACAGCCTGCATCACGCCGTCGTAAGTCAGAGGCGTGGTGTTGAGATTGGCGATCAGATACTGACGGTCATTCAGCCCCGTGCGGTCTATGTGGGAAAGCAACAGCTCACCGCCACGCGAGATCAGGTCGGTCGCATTTTCCTCGATGCGCTCAAAGCGGTCCATCATGTGATTGTGGACAGCATCGACGGAGCAGCCGCAGATGGAGTCGTGCGGATGGTTCTGAACCAGCACCTTCCACATATAGTTACCGTATTCCTGCGGATATTCGCCAAGGCCCATAGCACTGGTCAGAGCATACAGCGGCTCAAATTGCTTCTCCAGCATGGCCTGCATGCGAGCATTATACTGCTTAAGATAGACGCGCGAGGCGAGCGTGCCCGTCAGCACGTTGGCCGCGCCCAGATCGCGGAACTCGCCCGTGTAGGTGGTCAATTCTGCGCCCGTTTCTGCGATCTCGTCCTTGACGCGCTGGATGTATTCGGGCATGGTATCCTGGAAGAACGCCTCGTCCTCATTCAAAAGGGGCTGTACCTTTTCGATGATCTCGCTCAGATCCTCCTGCGCCTCGAGGTGGTCAACACCGTTCATCATCAGATAGTTGTGCGTCTTGCCGCGTGCGGCGCAGGCCTCGCCTCTCATGCGAGCCAGCAAAAGTGCGCCCTCGGGATCGGCAGAAAAACGCTGGGCGTTGTTATACCACGCGAACATATGCTCACACAAAATTCGAGAGCCGTCCTCGCTCTGCCAGTAGAACTGCGACTCACCGCGCGCAAAGCCACGGCCGAAAATGCAGTTGTCCAGGCCATAGCGATAAAGGATCTGCGGCAGCTGCGAGCAAAGACCGAACTGGTCGGCAGCATAGCCCACCTGCATGCACTTGCCGAAATCGTTGGCAATCTTAGTACCAATGAGCAGATTACGCACCGTCGCCTCGCCCGAGGTCAGGTGGAAATCGTTTTGCACGTACCAAGGACCGACGAGCAGTCTGCCCTCCTTGATATAGCCCTCCAGCTTCTCGCGACGGGTGGGACGGATCTCTAAATAGTCCTCCAGCACGATGGTCTGGGCGTCCAGATGGAAGCGGTAGCCGGGATCGTTGTCCAGAATGTCGAGCAGATGATCCATCAGATCGACCAGACGCATACGGAAATTCTCCAGCGGAATATACCACTCTCTGTCCCAGTGGGTGTGCGAAATGATACAATACTTTTTTGTGTTCGTGTTCATGGTACGTATATCCTTTCCTTGAATTGATGATTTTATGAAAGCAACGCAGGTAAGAACCATGCGTCGTAAAGCCACAAAAACAGCACGGCAACGATCAAAATCTCGCGCAATACCGCACGGATCATATTGCCTGTTTTGCGAAAGCCCCAGCGCTCGCGGCGTTCCATCGTCGCGCCGGGTTGGGTGATCAGCGCGAGCACGCTGATGATACAAAGCGTGACCGTCAAAAGGATCTTGTCCGCTGTAATGGCAGCAGCCATATCCTTGACGCACAGCACGATCAAAGCAGTGTGGATGAGAGTCGTTACCATTAGCAACAACAGCGAAAGCAGATTGATCAAATATACGCTACCCTCGTCCAGCTTGGCCTTTTTGCGAGCCAAACGGTAAAAGATCCGCTGCCAAACGTGAGGCATATTCGCACGCATGAAGGCGTCGCCGCAACGGGCGCGCACCGCTCGGGTGATGGGCGAGCGGATATCGGCAACGTAGCACAGCCAACCAAAGGCAAGGCAAAGCGAGCCGAATACGTAGGGCTCGGTCAGCGCGCGCGGCAGAGCAAAAAAGAGGTCCGCCAGCCATTGATTCATGCACGTCCCTCCCCTCTCGTTTTATCTTGAATTAAGTATAACAGATTTTTTTCGGTTTGACCAGTACTAAACGAAATTTTTTTGCGCAAAAGTCATCTTTTTTTACACCAAGCCGAAAATGTCGAAAACTTTTCAAAAAAATTCCGAAAAACACTTGAAAAACGCCATCAATCGGTGTATAATATCCCCTGCTACGGAGGCATAGCTCAGTTGGTCAGAGCGTTCGGTTCACATCCGAGAGGTCATAGGTTCGAGCCCTATTGTCTCCACCAAAACGAAAAAACCACCCATCAGGGTGGTTTTTTCGTTTTGGGACAATAGGGTGAGAACCTATGTAAAAGAATCCCTTTTTGGCCAACGGCCACAAAGGGATTCTTTCGGCGCTCGCGGAGCTTGCGACGCGAGGGCGAGGTTCGAGCCCTAACCGCCCTTTGGGCGGTTCCGCTTCAGCTTTCTGGTCGCCACCTCATCCGTCACGGCTTCGCCGCACCACCTTCCCCTCAAGGGGAAGGCTTTTTTATTCCATCTTTTTGCGGTTTCTTTTTCGCTTTTTCTTCTTACCTAAAAAACCGATCTCCAACAAATAGAAAAACAAGGGAAACCCAGATAGAACAACACACGATGCACCGATAATCAGCAACAGTATTGCCAGCGACCGAGCTTCCGCCGTCGTCACATCTTCTTGAACGAAAACGATTTCCCCGTCCGCAGAGGTTATGCTGACGCAGGTGTGGGTATTAAAAAGAAACAAACTTTCCTTTCGAAAATATCGGAATGACAGTTGCGGAAAAGCGGCCCAATCCGTGTCGGGCTCGTCAACGTACTCGGGCGCGACGGAAATCACGTCT
>JAZLDE010000002.1:0-34123 GCA_045614625.1 Eubacteriales bacterium | reverse complement strand
GGGGGAATTATTGAATAAGCAACAGGCCACAAGGCCCCCACCCGCAAAAAAATTGCGAGTGGGGACGCTTGCTCTATTTATTCCTTGGGGGTGAGCGAATAGTGATATACGTATTGACGTTTTACGCCAACATCAATGTTTTTTTCATGGAAGTCTACGCGCAGGTTCCATTCCTCATTGAAAGGAAACTCATACATATATATCGTATACGCCTTCCCATCAAGATGACCCTGCTCTTTCGTTGGCTCACCCAACGGCTCACCCAGCTTTTCAACCACCGCGTCATACGTCATGTTGTCATACGCATACGGGAAGAAAAGCTGCATCTTGCCGTTTGCGATAACGATCTGTCGGGGTATCTCTCTCGTTTTGCTCTCGTTGCCATCACCTGCCGTTCCACCGCCAACCCAAAGAGTGCCGTCGGCGTGTACGATCAAAGAACTATCCATATACGGCGAGAGAAAATAATTGGAATATTCCAGCACCGTAGCATCCTCGTTCCAAGCTCGAACACCTACTATATACTTGCCATCTTCTTCCGGTCCGTATCCAATGACGCAGTACTCCTTTTTTCCGTCGTTATCAACGTCGTACAAAATGCTGCTCTTGGACTGTTCGAC
This sequence comes from Eubacteriales bacterium, assembly GCA_045614625.1. Classification (GTDB taxonomy): domain Bacteria; phylum Bacillota; class Clostridia; order Oscillospirales; family CAG-272; genus SIG644. The sequence goes on along the minus strand of JAZLDE010000002.1, from coordinate 33,503 downwards.
AACGGTTGCCCATTTGGGCACGATCATTTGTACCTTGCCGATCTGCGCCGGATAGGATTCGGCAAGGCCGCCCGTGTAATAGACGTAGATCTCCTCACCCAGGCGCAAATACGGCATCACGAGATCATCATGCGCGTCGCTCGTCGCGCGGGGTACCACGATTTTGTCTGCACTCTTGCGCTCAAGGGTCCCCTCGGCCGGCTCGACCAAAAAAGAATCGTCGTTGATCTCCAAAATGGTACCAACAAACCAGTTCACGCCGTCGGCGGTTGTGCCGCTGTTTTTCCAAAAGGCACCATAATCTACGCGAAAATAGTAGTAATGCTTCACATCCTCCATATCCGTGATTCTAACCACATATGACCATACCTCATTTGGATATTCAGGCGAATCATAGTCTGCAGATTGATGCTTCCAACTCACGTCAATATATGCGGTTGATCCTTCCACGTAGGTGCGAACACCGGTGTATGTCCTCTGCTGATATTCCGTTTCTGCCTCGTCCGCTACCCGTCCGGGGGCTATCACACCGCACGACTTGATGACAAAGGGGACAGAAATCTGAACATTTCGCAATATAGTACCGTCGGGATATACCACGGGGGTTTTTCCATTGTGCACGTATCCATCAACTGCAGCGAGAAATGCTTCTTTGCTATACTCGCCCGTCCACTCGTAATAGTCGATGTCGACAAAATCATTCTCCGTCGGCCCTTCGGTTCCTGCAGGCGGGTCTTCTAACTTGCCCGGCGGATCCGTCAAAAAGCACACGCCTGTCACGATCAGCGCAACGACCGCCACGAGAATGATCCAAAAGGCGGGCTTTTTGTAATGCAGAACGGATTTGATGCGATCCTTGACCCCGACCTCACCAAAGGCCAAGGGGCAGGCCATGACCGCGCGGCGGTGCACACTGCAGGCCACCAGCGTTTCGGAATAGCCCTTTTTGCTCTCGTCGTCCATGTCGCGGATCACCTTTTCGTCGCACGCCTTTTCAATATCGCGGCACAAGAGAATATACGCCACCCACAACATCGGATTGAACCAGTGCAGGCAAAGCAACACAAACCCGATAGGCTTCCAGATATGATCAAGTCGACGCAGATGCGCCCGCTCGTGCCCGATGACGTAGCCCATCTGCTCCTGCGTCATGCCCGAGGGCAGATAGATGCGAGGACGGATCACACCGAGAATAAAAGGTGAATCGATATCGTCGCAAAAATAGACGTTATCGCTATTCTTGATGAACGCCCTTACCCGCAGACGCAGGCGCACGTAGGACACGACACCGTAGGCGATCATACCAATCAGTCCGCACAGCCACACGATGCCCGCGACGGTAAGAACGATCTGCAGCGGGTTGGCGCTCACCTCGGGCGTGGGGGCAAACGAATCGTAAATAATGGGATTGACCACCTCGTCGATGACCTCAAATCCGCTGTCAATGGCAGGGGCCTGCGTCATGGGCAGGTCACTCGGCAGCGGCTCGGCGCTGGGGATGAGGCTGAACAAGCTCTCAATCGAAAACGGAAAGATCAAGCGCAAGCCGACAACGCCCCACAAAAGACAGCTCAGCCACTTGGGCGCCCGTTTGAGCAGCAGACGCAGCAAAAGCACCGCCAAAACGATCCAGCTTGCCGTCAGACTCATGTTGAGAATTTTCAAAAAGACAGCATCCACGGGTCACTCCTCCTTCCCAAATGCATCTAACATACGGCGAATTTCCTCGAGCTCCTGCTCACTCGGCCGCTTTCGCGAGGCAAAGGCGGCGATAAAGGCAGGGAGCGAACCCGCATAGGTATCCTCCACGAATTTTTCACTTTGGATGGCGTAAAACTCCTCACGCGACACAAGAGCCGTGACCACGCTGTTTTCGGTGGCGAAAATGCCCCGCTCGCACAGCTTTTTGAGTACCGTGTAGGTGGTGGTACGCTTCCAGTTGAGCTCACGCTCACAAACCGCTACCAGTTCTTTGGTCGTCATGGGCGCGTGCTGCCAAACGATGTCAGCAAAATGCGCCTCCACCATGCCAAGCTTCATTTCTTCCATGTTAGCACCTCCCTTTTGTCTATCGTCAGTAGACTGCATGTATAGTCTATCACGAATAGACAGATTTGTCAAGGGGATTTTTGCATATTTTTGAAAAAACGGACACCGAAATTTCGGTGTCCGTTTGTTATTTATTTCTGTTTACTTAACAATTCAACAACTTCCTCTTCCTTCGACACGTCTAACACCCCTTGCCGAGAAGTCAAGTAGTAGAAGAAGTCCGGATCCTGCTCGACTACGACAATCCATGTTTCTCCAATTTCCGGACGTCTGCTGCCGGGAAAAGCCAATGCTATGGAAACCTCCTCCTCTTGCAAATTAGCGTCTCCTTTGTACACCTTTTCAACCGTACAATAATACATATATCCTCCAACAAGACGGTCTACCCTAATCTTTAAAACATGAGAAGTTCCTTGAATAACGTCCTCCAGGTTATCGGATGAAATATAGATTTCCCTACAACTTATATTCGGTGCGTTTTCCGCCAGTTTGAGCATATATTGGATTAAAGATTCTGCGTTTTTCATTGCATTGGGATCTGCAATTTCATCCGCCAACGATCGATCCCATAGTTTACTATTGTGAAGCTGATTCAGAGGAATAATCAAAGGCGAATAACTGTACTTGTAAAACTCGTCATTGTAAACAGATTTGCCGTAGCGGTTCAATATGAGCAAATAAGGTTTTCCTTTCATGAAAGGAACACTGACGGATTCTCCGTATACCACGGGGGAGCATCTCGTCCATTGAAACGTTACCGTATCCACGTTTGCATCACCTTTATATCGTTCCAGTATTTCAAATGTCAAAAAGCATCTTCCATCCTCGATCCATCCGCCAAGATACGTCGCCGAGACAATTTCATTTGCCTGTTGACAAATCTCTTCGAAGGTGAGTTTGCGCATGATAGTACTGATTTCCGATATCGTTCCATAGAGGATGTCGTCCGTGTAAACGTCGTTATCAATTATCGGCGTTTCCGTATCTCCCGGCGTCGATGGAGCCGACGGTCTGAACAGCACGGGAACCAGCGCCAAAACCACGCACACACACGCCGCAAGGCTCGACCATTTCGCAACCTTTCGGCGCAGGGAGGTCTTTCGCGTCACTCGCCCCGCATCCTCGATCATATCAAAATCAATGCCGTTCATAGCGTCCATAATATCGCGATTTTTCATACGTCAAAGCCCTCCTTTTTCAGCGTTTGGCGTAGCTTCTCTCTTGCTCTTGCCAGAGTGGATTTGACGCGGCTCTCGCTCGCGGCAAAGGCCGAGGCAACGTCGGCGATCGAATCCATATACCAATACCGGCGGATGAACATACGCCGCGCGTCGGTCGGGAGCGAGCGCAAAAAGGCGTTGATCGCGTCGGTCAGAGCGATCAGGTCGGCGGGATCGGGCAAGCTGTCCTTGTCCGCGACACATTCGAGCAGCTCGTCCAGCGCCAGCGGGTATTGCGCCCCGCCCCGCTTCTCTGCCGTGTTGTGCTCGGCGCGGTTGATGGAAAGCTGGCGAGCGATGCGACCTAAAAACGCCTTGAGGGGCTTGGGGCGCGCCGGCGGGATGCTGTTCCAGGCCTTGAGGTAGGTGTCGTTGGTGATCTCCTCGGCGTCGCGCTCGTCGCGCAAGATGGCGTAGGCGACGTAGTGGATATACGAGCCATACGCCGCTTGGGTTTCTTGGATGGCCTGCTCGTCGCGTTGCCAGTATAGCTCTACGATCATTTCGTCTGTCATGGCTGCCCTCCTTGCTCTTGTTTTCGGGATCCCTTCACCTACATATACCGGAAAAAGAGTGTTCACGTCGCGTCCGTCAAAATAATTATAGCATATTTTTTGATATTTTGCAAAAAATGAGCATCGAAACTTGTTCGATGCCCATTTGCCAAATGTCACGCTTATTTCATTCCTTGGATCACAATATTGTCTGCGATCAAGCTGCCGCGATCTGCGGCAAAGCCGATGTGCGTCAACGGTTGCGTCGGCAGGCCGCACTGCAATACCAGCACGTTATCGATATACACCTCGATCACCCCGTCAATCAAAATACAGCGAATCTCATACGTTCCGCTCTCGCACAGCGGATAACGGCGCGTTGCCACGTTTTCAAACGAATACAGCCGCCATAGTGCCACTCGCTCAAGCGCAGGCTCCAGCAGCAAAAGATACGGACAATTCGCTGTTCTCAAAAACAGACCTCCACCTTCTCCGCTCACCTGCAGCCTTGCCTTGACCATCACGCTTCCCTCAGCCGCGATATCCTGTGGCATGGGCATCGAGATAGCGTGGTAATCCTTAGGCGCCGTCATCAGCGTGAGCATTCCGTTCTCCAGCGTATGCGTACCGCCAAACGTGCGCCAGGCAAAGCTGTTCGGCTCTTTGTTGAAACAAAGCGGTAGCGGCTCGCCAAGACGTTCGTCCAACGCGCGGCAGTATGTCGCACGAAGGTTACCGCCGACCATATGCAGCTCCTTGGGCAAGGAAAAAGCATTTTTGCCCGCTGCGCGGTCGATGTAATAAAGGTAACGCCTCCCGTTCCGCGGCACACTGCGGCAGGTAAAGCCGCTTTGCACCGGCCCTGCGATCAAAATATTATCCTCTGTCGGTTCTTCAAACGGTCCCTCGCAGGTGTCCGCATAGGCGACGATGGTCGCGTTGGAGGCATATGGATCGTTCGTCACGGCACGTCCGCTGTAATTCATGCCCGAAAGGCAGACCAGCACCCATTTCCCGTCCATTTCAAACACGTCGGGAACCTCCAGCACGCCGTGATGGTCAACGGAATATACAATGCGCTGGTCATCCCAATGCAAAAGATCGCGACTCCTCGCCATCACAATCACGCCAACGGGACATTCACCGCCAAGATCGGCAGCCGCCGCCCAGTAGCCAACGTAGCCCTCCCCTTGCTTTACCACAATAAAATCGCGGCAATCCACAATGTTCCAATCATAACGAGCAATCGTTTCGTATCCAACGAGCGTTCCCACACCGCCCGCGCTGACGGGAATCGGTTGAGAATCATTGACCACCACGGGATTGCCCGGCCAAAGCTCAAAATGCTCCCAGTCGTGGGAAATGGCCACGCCGATGCGCTGGCTTCCCTTCTCTTGGTCTCTCATGGTGTAAAACAGGTAGCAAACGTCGTTGTGATTCACGGCACAGCCGGTAAATTTGCTGTGAAAATCCGAAGGATCATTCGGGTCAAACCTTGGCGGCAATACGCTCGGCAGAGCCGTCCAATCCAGACCGTTTTCTGTTACAGCATGTCCGACCGCCCAGCCCACGCGAGGGTCGTCCTGCGGCGTCAAAGGGCCGTTTTGCAAATAAAACGCGTGCGTCGTATTGCCGCGATTGACAAACCATGCATCCCAAGTCACTGCGCTCGTATCCGAATACTTTTTCATATCCTTCCTCCCGGCATCGCTTTTTTCTCATTGTATCACAAATCCGACATACGGTCAATAAAAAAATGCGGAGAAGGGAGGAAAATCCGTTTACAAAAAACGGACACCGCAAATTTCGGTATCCGTTTTTTCTTATTCTCCCGTCACGACGATCTCGGCCAAATACCGCTCGTCCTCGCGGATGATCTCTCCAACGGCGGGCACGGTGATGCGCCCCGACAGGGGATTTTTGATGCTGATGATGGGAGCGGTCAAAGTTGCCTGCACGTGTGATTTTTCAAACGACAGATCGGTGTCGATCATCTCGCAATCGATCAGCGTCAAGTTTTTGCAATAGCACAGCGGCTGGGTGCCTATGATGCGGCAGCGCTCAAAGGTGATATCCTCGGCATACCACGCCAGATACTCACCTTTGATCACGCTGTCCCGCACAACCACGCGCTTGGCGTGCCAAAAGGCGTCCTTCGTGTCAAAGTTGCAATGGTCGAATTCCGCGTCCTCGATATATTGGAAGGAATACTTGCCCTTAAGCGTCACGTCTTCAAAGCGCAAGCCCGTTGAGCGCATCATGAAATACTCGCCCTCGGCACGGCAGCTTTGCATGGCAATCCCCTGCACCGACCAGCCGAACTCGGTCGAGATAATATCGCACCTCGTCAATCTCACGTCAGCGCACTCGCGCAAGGCCTTGATGCCGTGCAGCTTAGTTTCGACGATATCCACGTCGCTCGAATACCACAGCGCCGCGCGGCAAAGGGGCGTCATTTCAGACGTAGCAATATGTAATCCCGTATCGTGCCAGAAGGGGTAGCGCAAATTAAAATAGCAATCCTCCACCCGCACGTCGCGGCATTCCTTAAAGGCGCTCTCGCCGTCGGCGGGACCGTCAAATTTGCAGTTTTTCACCGTCAAGCCGCAGCTCTCGTACAGCGCGCGCTCGGCGTCAAAGATTTGGTTTTCGATCAGTTTCATAGCATCCTCGTCAGTTCTGTTTTTGTACGCTCTTATACTCGTCGTAGTAGCGATAATAAGGGCAAGCGCGGGTATTGCGCTCTAAAAATTGAATACGCTCGTCCTCGTCCAGATCCATACCGCAGACATAAGCGTCTACATCCTCGTCATAGTCGTAATGCACACAGCTCTCACAGTTGGTCGGCCGCTCGTTCTTTTGCGGCTTTTTCTTTTTGTATTTATCGAAATCAATGTCCATCAAATGCTCCATGCCGCACCTCACTTGCCCATGCGGCGAACGTACTCCGCAACAGCGGCAGGCACAATATCGTCGATTCTCTGCCCTGCTTCGATCCTCTCGCGCACCAGCGTCGAGCTGATGTGATCGTATGCAGGATCGGCCGGCAGATACAGCGTTTCGGCCTTGGGATTGTGCGCGCGGTTGTAAAGAGCGTGCTTTTGCTCGTAGGCATAGTCGGCCTCGTTGCGAACGCCCTTGATAATGACGTCAGCGCCCACCTCATCGACCAAATCGATGAGTCGACCGCTCGAAGAGATAACCTCTACGTTGTCAAAGTCAGCGCAGGCAAGACGCGCCATTTCGGTGCGTTCTTCCATCGAAAACATATATTGCTTGACCTTGGCATCGGCCACATAGGCACGCATATCGTTGGTCATGACGGCCACAAACACGCGGTCAAACAGCGCACTTGCGCGGCGAATCACATCCATATGTCCGGTCGTGATGGGATCGTAGCTACCCGGCAGAAGCGCCACAGTCGCTTTGATTGCATTATTCATGGCTCTCCTCCTTTTGATAGCACAGCACCGTTACGTAGGCTACGCCGTATTTCGCATGGCGGCGCACCTCAAAATGCTTGGCCAGCGCTTCATTTGCTTCAAAAATATTTTCCTCGGCACTCTCACACACAACGAACGCGCCGTCCTCCAGCCAGTCGCCCTTGATCAGCAGCTCAAGCGCGGGGCAGACCAGCCGCTTGGCATAGGGCGGGTCAAGAACGACAAGGCCAAACCCCTCGGGCATACCCACGCGGTGCGAGCGCAAAGCGTCAGCGTAATCGGTGCACAGCACAGTGCATTCTTTTTCAAAATGCGTCTTCTGCACGTTCTTTTTGATGATATCAACTGCCTTGGGCGACGCGTCGACCAGCACGGCTCTGCTCGCTCCGCGGCTGATTGCTTCCAGACCCATCTGCCCCGAGCCCGCGAACAGATCGAGCACGACGCGATCTCTGAGCTCGAACTGCAACATGGAGAACACCGCCTCCTTGGCGCGCTCGGACGTAGGCCTTGTGGTCTCGCCCTCCAGCGTATATAAATGTGTGCCGCGCGCGCGGCCTGTGATAATTCGCATCATGGTGTAAATGCCTCCGGCGGCCAAAGAAACTTTTTGAAAAAAGTTTCTTTGGAATCTTCAAAAATCTTATAAAAAAATCTTGGTGGCTAAACGGGAAAGTATCAGCTCTTTTTCAAATGAAAATAATCGTACACCGCCTGCGCGTCGCGCGCACTGATGCCCTTGACGGCGGCAAGCTGTTCTACACTCGCCTGCTTGATCGCGCCAAGACCACCCAGCGCACCGAGCAGCTTTTTCGCCTTAACCGCCCCGATGCCCGGGATTTTTTCGAGCGACGAGGTCTTGAGCGTCTTGCGCTTGGCCGCGTCCATACGAGAGACGGTATAACGGTGAACCTCTTCCTGAATACGATACAGCAGCATAAACACCTGTTGCTCGCGGGCGATGCTGATCTCCTCGGTGTCGGTGCAAAGCGCACGCGTTTTGTGGTAATCGTCCTTGACCATACCGAACACGGGAATGTCCAGCCCCATCTCGTCAAGCAGTTGACGGATCACACCCACGTGACCGCGACCGCCGTCGAGCAAAATGAGATCAGGCGGTGTCGAGAACGAGCCGTCTTCGTCGCTCAGATGCGACAAGCGGCGATAGAGCGCTTCGCGCATACTGGCATAGTCGTCCGTGCCCTGCACTGTCTTGATGTGGAAGGTGCGGTAGTCCGACCGACGGAACTGTCCGTCGCGGCAGACGATCATGCCCGCCGTCAGATGCTCTGCACCAAGGTTGGAAATATCGTACGCCTCAATGCGCTCGGGATAGACCTCCAAACCGCACAGCTGTGCCAGACGGATGAGTGTTCCGTCATCTCGCTCCAGCGCGGCACGATGCTTTGCGGCGCGTTCGCGGGCGTTGTCCTCGACCATGCGGCAAAGGGTGTGAAGGCGTCCGCGCTCAGGTACGCGCACAATCACACGATGCCCCGCCAGTCCCGTCAGATAGGCAGAGAGCGTTTCCAGCTCCTCCTGCTCCATCGGGAAGGATAGCAGCACCTCGTGCGGAATATAGGTGCGGACGCGATAATGCTCACAAAGGAAGGCGCTCAAGTCGCCCGCCTCGGTCAGCTGATCGCGGCCAAAAATGAAATCACTCTTATCGCTCACCGCTCCGCTACGGACGTAAAAGACCGAAATACAGGAGCAGATATCGTCGCTGTAAAGTGCCACCACGTCCTGCTCGGTATCGGGCGCGGCCACCACATTCTGTCGGTCGGACAAACGGTCAAGCGCACGAAGCGTATCGCGATAGGTTGCCGCCGCCTCGTATCGCTCCTCTTCGGCACAGCGGAGCATGTTTTCCTCAGCAAGCCGTCTGACCTGTGCCGTTTTGCCGCGCAAAATATCGATAGCCATATCAATACGTGATTGATACTCCTCCACGCTGACTTGCCCCGTGCAAACGCCGCAGCAACGCCCCATCTGATAATACAAGCAAGGGCGGACCTTGCCGATGTCGCGGGGAAAACGGTGCTTGCAATCGGGCAGACCAAGCGTCTTTTTGAGCGTGTCAATGATAGAAAACACCGTTGCCACACCCGAGTAGGGTCCGAAATATTTGCCCTTATCGGCCTGACGAGTGCGCGTCATGACGAGGCGCGGATATTCCTCGGCCGTCACCTTGATATAGGGGTAGGACTTGGCGTCCTTGAGCCGAATATTATATTTGGGCGAATACTGCTTGATCAGCGCATTTTCCAACGTCAGCGCCTCGATCTCGGTGTCACAAAGAAAATAGTCGAAGTCAGCAACCAGCGACACCATGCGTGCCGTTTTTACGTTCTTCTCGCCGTTTTGAAAATACTGCGATACTCTGTTTTTCAGCTTGCGCGATTTGCCGACGTAAATGACCTTGCCGCCGCGGTCGCGCATCAGGTAGACGCCCGGGCAAAGCGGCAGCTCGTTGGCCTTTTGCAACAGCTCGTCACGACTGAGTCGTGTCGGCACGTTTTTTTGTTCGTCCTGCACGGGGCACCTCCTTGTGTTTTTTGTAAAAAAGAACGGCGCGAGCACCTGATAGCACCCTCGGTGCCGGGCCTATGCCCTTGCGCTCTCGCCGTCCTGTTTGCTCGTTTTACGAGCCGATAATTCAGTTATTGTCGAATCCGCTGCCGATCAACTGCTCAAGACCGTCAAGAGCCGCTACCTCGTCCTGACCGTCGGCAATCAGCGTAATGGACATTCCCTTGGCAATGCCGAGAGAAAGAACGCCGAGCAGACTTTTGGCACTGACGCGGCGATCGTCCTTTTCCACCCAAATGGTGCTTCTGAACGAATTTGCCTTCTGAATAAAGAAGGTTGCGGGTCTTGCATGCAGACCGCTGCTATTGACAATAACAACCTCGCGGGAAATCATACTATCCTTGCCACTCCTGTTTCATAATTTAAAACGCAACACTATTCATCGTGTGTCGGTTGCCCGATCGGCATAAACCGACAAGCATACTTTTCTATATTTAGTATATCAAAAAAGTCGCACGAAATCAAGCAAAACTTTGTGGTGCTTTTTCATAAAAATTCAGCAACCGCCCACGATATTATGTCATAAATTCCACAGAAGATGCAATTTTTCCGATGTTTTCGGTCAAAGAACGTCGATTTTTGTCTTATTTTTCAAGCAAAGACAAGGATACAACCGTCAAAACGAACGAAGTCTGCTCGGTATGAACGGCAATGGTCTGACCGGGAGTGATGGGAGTCCGTCCGTCCAAAAGGAAGGTTCCGTTCTCATCCACAAAGCCAAGGCAAGATACCGTTCCGACAAAATCGATCAGTGAGCCGTCGGGCACTGCAATCTCGACGTAATTGCCGTTTTCATCCTGCACCGTTACTTTGGCCGCGCTGACGGCAAAGGGAGTACCGTCCGTTGCCGCAGCGTGTGCAGTAATCTGACCAAATGCCGAATTGGCACCGTCGAGATATATCGTATCGCCTACCTTGATCGCTTGGACGATCGTGGGCTGTGCGCTCTTGACCTCAAAGGTCACCATGACAGTGTCAAGCGTGTCGTTCTTTTCTTCCGTCACCGTTTGATAATAGCGATATCCAATGGCAAAGGCAGCAGCCAGCAAAAGCAAAATGATAACGATATCCAGTACGTTTCCACGTCTCCAAAAGCGTTTTGTGTTCTTTTCTTCCGTTTTCATGCTTGCCACCTCCTTACGTTGCGTTTCCGACTTCCGTCAGATGGATGCATACACCGTTACCCACGTAGCCGGGGAAACGCAGCGTGTACGCGCTACCAATACGAATCGCTCTGCCGTTGACCGTATAGCCGGTGCCTTCCACGTACAGCGCGTCGACCACTACCGTCACCGTGATATCCACACGGCCGGGCAGTATGATCAGCTCGCCTGTTTTATCCTCCGTAGAAGATGAGGCGATCAGCGTCAGCGCCTTACTCGGCGTTGCCTCAACGGCCGAAACGGTACCCATGCCCGACTTGGTGTCAGCATCGTACAGGCCGTCGCCCCTTGCGATCGCATTGGCAAACGAGTCGTCAACAGCGGAAAAACATATCTGATATTCCACGCGGCAAGCGCGGCCAACCGTCCTCGAACCAAACAAATCGGTCACACGAACGCCAAGGATCAACAACGCGACAATGACCAGAACAACAAAAATAACGAACAGATCAAACAAATTCAAGCCGTTTCCCTTGCGTGCGCGCTGAACGTTGCGCTTCACGCGGGCACGGGCACGGGCATCTTTTTCTTCGCCCAGCGAGATCTCATCCGGCTGGCGATTATTATTTTCTGCCATAACAATTTATCCTTTCCTGTATTGATTGCGCTCAATGAAAGCGGAAGGTGACTTCACCCTGCGTGCGCTCGTCGTCGACGGGGTTGTAGGAGCGCTCCGATTGCCGCTCACCGACACGAAGCTGTGCCGTGACCAGCCCCATCACCGCCCAGAACATGAAGAATATGCGATAGTTATAGAAAATATCGTCGAACAATCCCATGATCAAAAGGGCGAAAATACCCATCACACCGCCAAGAACGACCAGACGCGGTCCGCGCCACTCACCATAGCGATAGTATTCCAGTGCGTGACGCATCCACGACAGCATGGTCACAGCAAAAACGATAACGCCAACCACACCAAAATTGCAAAGCAGCTGCAAATACAAGCTGTGTGCGTGCATGGCCGACTCAATGCCGGGCAATGCGTAGTGGGAATAGACAGTGCAAAACGCGCTCTCACCAACGCCAACGCCGGCAAACCAATGCTCAGACAGCATTCTCTTGATGCCCTCCCACAGATTGACGCGATAGAGCACCGAGCTATCGGCCAGATTACCAATGCTCAAGAAGCGACGGGTGATGCGCTCGGGAATAAAGGGAAGCAGCGTTGCCACAGGCAGTGCCGCGACCACAGCAAAGCTCAACGCCCTGTGGTTCAGACAAAGCAGGAACAAAAACAGTGAGACGACTGCGCCAAGCCAGGCACCGCGCGACCAGGTAAAGATCAGGCAGGCGCCAAGCAGAATCAGACAAATCGCATAGCCAAATCCACGAAGCACACGTCCCTTGGTGCAAAGACGAGCCAGAACAAGCGGCATCAGAAGCACCAGATATTCCGCCAGCATGTTGGGGTTTTCCCAGGTCGAGTAGATACGACCGCCCAGATCGGCAAACAGCGAAAGATCCAGATACGCAACCTCAACGGTCGTGAAGAAGTGCTGCCACAGCCCCATCAGTGCTACAAGCGTGCAGGAGCCAATCAGCACACGGATCAGACGGCGAACACCGTCCTGTGAGCGAACAAGGTTGGCGATCATAAAGTAAATGCTCATGAGAGCTGCGTACGTCAGCGCGCTGTAAAGCGAAGCGCGCCCGCCGCGCGTGACGATGCCACCAAACACATACAAAAGAATCAGCAAAAGCACGGCCGCGTCAGTCGGTTCCCAACACCACACACGCTTGCCGCACAACAGCTTAACAACAAAGCTGAACAGCGACAACGCAACCAAAAGCAGCAGCGACAGCGTTGGACGTTCCGTCAGTGTCATAAAGGGACACAGCGCAACCGAGAGCAGCATGCCAATCTCAGGATCGCGCAGGATCATCAAAATCAAAAGGACAATGCCAATCACACTCAAAATGAGCTGCGGCGAATACAAAAAGGTCAGTGCACCGATTGAAAATGCGCAGATGAAGGCCGCAACGTATCGCTCCGTTCCCTTTTCGCGATAGGAGCGGAATCTCTCTTCGGCAATGCCCAGCGTATCGATCAAAAGCCAACTGAACACACGGCTGGTGCGAAGCGAATAGGCCAGAGATCTCGTGGAAGCAAACAACGGAAGCGAAGCCAATACCAGCGCTCCGCCTGTGATCAGATAACTGATATGTGCGCGCTCGGTTACGAGATTAGACGGCACGTAATGCGCGATGATAGAAAAGCAACCGAAGAACAGCAAAAAGATGCCGTAAGAATTCAAGCTACACTGCAAAAGCTCTCGCTCGATGGCCGTTACCAGCCGACAGAAAAAGCTCTTTTCGATGATGGCCGACAGCTTTTGGCGGAAACGGAAGCTCAAACGGTCAGAGCGCTTGCGTTTGCTGCGCAACGATCGATGCAAAAAGCCATCAGAGAGGGCTTCGGTCGTTTTTTTATAGCCCGTCAGATAGCGTCCTATGGCACTGTTCAAGATCAGTGCATACAGCCAGGCAGAGGCACAGTGAAGTCCGTGTAAGATCGCGCCGTTTTTATGGCGCGTCGAGCGTCGATTGGAAAAATTCAACAGGACACCTCCCCTTGCGTGGTGCTATCCTCAGGCAACTTCGAGATTACCTCAGACTGCGCCGTTTTTTTGCGTCGTTTCTTTTTAGGCTCGACGGGCGGATGCGCCGCGCGCCAGGCCTCGAGCAATTCGGGGCGGTTGCGCTCGGTCAACGCAATGGCCGTTTCCAGACGATACGCATCCACCTTGGCGTGGTCTCCCGACAAGAGAACAGGAGGCACCTCGCGCCCGCGCCATACGGCAGGCTTGGTGTATTGCGGATACTCCAGCAGCCCCGAAGCAATACTTTCTTTTTCATAGCATTCCTCATCGGCCAGAACGCCCGGCACCATGCGGGCAACGCAGTCGGTGAGAATACAGGCAGGGATCTCGCCACCTGTCAGCACGTAGTCGCCGATAGAGATCTCCTCATCCACGATCTCGTCCACCACGCGGCGATCCACGCCCTCGTAATGGCCGCAAAGCAAAATGAGATGATCATAGTCCCGTGCCAGCTCAGTCGCGCGCTGTTGAGTCAGCACCTTGCCCGTCGGCGTCAAGTAAATGACGTGACGGCGGACGCTTTCATCTCCACCTGCTTGCTCAAGCACAGCCTGATAGCAGTTCCAGATGGGCTGTGCCGCCATCAGCATGCCTTTACCACCACCGTAAGGCGTGTCGTCCACACGGCGGTGCTTGTCCTCGGAATAGTCGCGGATCTGGTGCGTCGCAACCGTCAGCGCCCCGCTCTTTTGTGCGCGCCCAATGATGCTGGAGCCAAGCACCGTATCCACGAGTTCGGGAAACAGCGTCATAATATCAAATCGCATGGGCATAAGATCCGCCACCTTTCAAACAAAATCAAAATTCAATCAATCTTCCAGCAATCCGGGAATCGGGCGCACGAACACGCCACGCTCCACGTCCACTCGAATCAAAAAGGCATCCACCATCGGAAGCAATCGCTCGCCCGACGGCGTTTTGATAACCAACATGTCGTGAGCGCCCGCAAAGCTAACCTCCTTGACGCTACCGTAAATCTTATTCTCATCATCCGCGTCGATGACGGCAAGACCGGGCAAATCAGCCAGAAAATAAGCATCGGCCGAAAGTGGAATGTCCGCGCGACGGGCGTATAGCACCTCTCCCTTAAGCAGCTCGGCCTTGTCCATATCGTCAATTCCCTCCAGCTGCATCAGTACCGTTTCCTGCTTGCGTCCCGTCTGAAGCACGCGCAAAGGGAGATACTGGCCGCCAACGCGACGGTAGACCTGCGGCAGTGCGGCGAGCACCGCGGGCGAATCACAGTATGATTCCACCTTGATCCAACCGTGGCATCCGTGGGTATTGTGTACCTTACCACACTCCAGATATTCGCATTTTGCCATAAGTTTCGCTCCCTTCCATTCTTTGGTTTGCATACATAATTTATTATAGCATACAAATTTATTTTTTGCAATAGCCCAAGCCAACTTTCCCCTCGTGCAAAAAAACACAGAATATTTACAATTACCTCTTGCTTTTTTTACCAATTTCGGGTACAATAATAACAATAATGTATATTCCAAGGAGGAACGTATGATCTTTTTGAAGCTTCTGGAAGGCGAGACCCCCAATCCCACGGGCAGCATCATCCCCACCATTTTGATGCTGGTCGCCGTCGTTGCTGTCTTCTTTTTCATGAACCGCTCCCAGAAAAAGCAGGAGCGCGAGGCAAACGATATGCGCAATTCGCTCATGATCGGCGATGAGATTACCACCATCGGTGGCATCATTGGCCGCGTCGTTAAGGTGACCGAGGAAACCGTTGTCATTGAAACGGGCAAGGATCGCACCAAGCTGCACATTCTCAAGAACGCCATTCGTTCGGTTGACGTCCATGCGGCAGACACCGTTGAGGCGGCTGAAAAGGCAGCAAAGAACGAAGAAAAATCCGACAAGTAAGATAAACGGGCTGACATCAGCCCGTTTTCTTTTTGTCATATTCTCCTCCACCCGCGCATACATTGGAGCAAGACAAGCAAAACGGAGGCAGAATATGAAAGCAACCAAAAAACGTCCAAGCACAGCCAAAATACCAACGCACACGGCAAATCGTCCAAACGAAAATAAA
This sequence comes from Eubacteriales bacterium, assembly GCA_045614625.1. GTDB lineage: Bacteria > Bacillota > Clostridia > Oscillospirales > CAG-272 > SIG644. Next base: position 17,889 of record JAZLDE010000002.1, on the reverse strand, counting down.
AGCGCCTTTGCGCTATGGGGCAAAGCAACCGCGCGCGGGTGCTTGATTGCCCTTGCGGCCACGGCTGTGTTATCTGCCGTCGCCGCAGGCATCGCCTATGCAACCGCCGACCCCGATGCCCTCGTCATGCCGCTTGCGCTTTGCGTGCTGGCGCTGTGCCCACTGATCGGTGGGCTTGTTACCTACCGTTCCCGCCGCGCTTCGCCATTGCTTTGCGGCGCATTCACCGGTCTTGGGCTGTTGTTCGTCTATTTCGTACTTTCCTGTCTGCTTCCCGATGCGTTGCGCGGTGCTTGGCCCTCGGGCATTCGTTGGGGCTTGCGTGGCGGCGTAATGGCGTTTTCGCTCCTTGGCGCGATCTTAGGCTCGTACGCCCCCAAAAAGCGCAGAAAAAAGAGAAGATAACAGAAAAACCAGCAGTCTCACGGACTGCTGGTTTCCTTTATTGCTTGCGATACACACGGCAATCAAATTCGATCTCGGTGCGAAGGCTCTCAAGCCCCTCCAATTTTTTCTTGTCTTCGATGGAAGTGCGCCAATAATAGGGCGTCATGGAAAAGAGGTTTGCGATCTGCTCGTTGCCGACCACCTCGATCTCGTCGCGTACCGTTCTCTGCTCGCACAGCGCCATGTCCGTCGGCAGATCGGCACGCTCGGCATTTTCGTACGTCTCGTCGTAGATCGTACGCTTGAGCCCCAGCAAATGCCGCTCGCCTGCGCCAAGCAAAATGAGCACACCGCCCGGCTTGAGAACTCGACAAAATTCGCTCTCTGCGCACGGTGCGAAAATATTGACCACCGCGTCGACCGAAGCATCCGCCAAGGGCAACTCAAACAAGCTCGCGACTGCGAAATTCGCGTTCAATCCCTCGCGGCGGGCAGCCTTGGCTGCGGCATCCACCGCGTCGCGCGACAGATCAAATCCACAAACCTCATAAGCCTGACGGTCGCACGCCGCCAGACGATTGGTGTAATACCCTTCCCCACAGCCCGCATCGACGATCAATCCCGACGGCGCGTACTCCTTGACCAGCGCGCACAGCGCGTCTGCCGCAACGGCATAGTATCCTGCACTCAAAAACGAGGTACGCGAGCGCACGGCTGCCTTGGCATCACCACCGCCGCTGTGACGGGGCGCTAAATGCACGTAACCGCTCCGCGCCATGTCAAACGTATGCCGACGCGTACCGTCACAAAACAGTAGCCCCGCGCCGCTTGTGTCATTCTTCGCCATGGTCGCGCCGCAAACGGGACAGCGCAGTGCACCGATATATAAGCTTTGATTCTCCATCGTCATTCTTCCTTTGTCAATTCATGTTCGTTCCATTCGATCGGCTCTGCCACAGGCAAGACGAACCAGAACTCCGCCCCTTCGCCCTGCGTACTGTTGACACCGTAATCAGCACCGTGCGCTTCCAGCACGCCCTTGGCAATGGACAAGCCAAGACCCGTGCCAATCATGGCAATGCGGTGCACACGGTCTACCTTGTAATAGCGATCCCAAATGTGGGGCAGCTCGGACTCGGCAATGCCTGCACCATGATCGCGCACGCTCAGACGGACAGTGCCGTCGCTCTCGACCGATTGAACGACCTCGACCACCTTGTCCTCACCACAATAGTTGATCGCGTTGTTGATCAGGTTGTAGATCACCTGCAGGATCATGACGCGGTCAGCATCGACCAACACGTTCTTTCCTGCTTCAAACGAAATATGATAGCCACCGTGGTGGGTCAGCTTGTCGTAACGGTGCAAAACGGCCCGTGTCGTTTCGGTCAGGTCAAACACTGCTCGCTCGGGCGTTCGCATGCCCGACTGCAGGCGCGACAGATCGAGCAGGTCGTTGACCAGCTCGGATAGGTGTGTCGCCTCATCGATGATGACCTGCACGTTCTCGGGCGTATTCTCACCCGGCAGATCGCGCATGACCTCACCGTATCCCTTGATCATGGTCAAGGGGGTGCGCAGATCGTGCGAAATGTTGGCAATCAGCTCCTTTTGCAGTCGGTCGATTTTGGACAGCTCCTCCGCCGCAAAGTTCAGTGTCTGCGCCAGCTCGCGCGTTTCACGATAGCCATGACCGGAAAAGCGAACGTCGTACTTTCCCTTTGCCAAACCGCGCGCCGTTTCACTCATACGAACCAAGGGGCGGGAAATACGACGCGACATCAGATAGGCGAGCAACAGCGCAGCCCCCAGCAACAGCGCCGCGATCATGTAGAACTGCGCCTTCAGCGTTGACACCGTCGCACTAACGGGCGACAGCTCGGAATCCAGTAAGATAATATACTCCTTGCCATCTGCTCCCTGCGTCAGCCTCATGTGAATCGCCGACACGTCCTCGTTATTGCCGGGAAAAACGTCGCTTTCCGAGGATTCAGCACCGCTTTCATCCCATTGATTGGGATCTGAGTCATCAGGCGTATGGACGTTATTTTCTTCGTCCATCCAGATCATACCGTCTTTGTGGAATTTGACCTTGCAGGCATAGACGCCCCCTTTTTCCTTCGCATATCGATATAGTTCGCCAAACTGGCGACCGCCACTGACCTTGTGGATAATACAGTTGTCCGACACATCTGCCTTCGTTACGTAGCGCGCCCGACCGTCCTCCACACGCCAGACAGTAATGCACATCGAATATTCCTCTGCACAATTCCATACGGAGTCCTTCAGCGTAAGCAGATCGGGCTCCTCCAGCGTCTGCTCGTTGCCAAGCACCGCGCACAAAATATCGGATGTTTGCTGCATCTCGCGTTTTTTGATGTTTTCATAAAACGGCACCAGCATCCAAATTTGGAACACCCATAAAACGAGAATACTGAACGCAACGAACACGCTCAAATATCCCATCAGACGCCATTGAATACCAATGCCCTTTTTATTGGTTCTGCGGCAACACAAGGCGCGGTTTGTCCGCGCCTTGTTTCTTGTTTTATTCTCTTTTTTATCCAATGCTGTCATCCTCGCACCTCCCATAATCGGTGTTGCGTTTTACTCAGTTGCCCTCGAAACGGTAGCCAACGCCACGAAGCGTTACGATGTAGGTATTGTAACGTCCCAGACTGCGACGCAACAGCTTGATATGCGTGTCCAGCGTACGGGCATCACCGTAGAAATCGTAGCCCCATACCTCGCAGATCAGCTTTTCACGCGAGAGCGCGATGTTACGATTGGCCAGCAGATAGAAGAACAGATCGTACTCCTTGGGAGACATATCCACGCGCTCGCCGTCGATGTAAACCAGGCGCGCCGTAATGTCAGCCTTTAAAGCACCACCGTCCAGCTCGACGATCTCATTTTGACGCTGCACAATCGCCGTACTCTCATTTGCCCGCTGAACGCGCTTCATGATCGCATTGACGCGAAGCATCAGCTCCTTGGGTGAAAAAGGCTTCATGACGTAATCGTCGATGCCTACCTCAAAGCCGTTGATGCGGTCGTATTCCTCTCCGCGTGCCGACAGCATGATGATTGGCGTCTGGCAATGCTTACGGATCTCGCGGCAGGCGGAAAAACCGTCCAGCTCGGGCATCATGATGTCCATGATGATGAGATCGTACGTGTGATTGCGACACAAAAGCACTGCGTCCATGCCGTTGCCGGCCTCACTGACGGTATGCCCCTCGAATTCCGCGTATTTTTTGATAATGGTACGGATGCGTACCTCGTCGTCGACAACCAAGATATGATACATTCGTCCACACTCCTTCAAGATTTAATAAAAAGTCCTTATTTCGTGTCAAAACGGACGTCTGCGTCCGTCGGTACGTATTCCCTGAGAACCAGCGACACGCTAATCGTCGTTTCAACAAGCTTTGTCCTGCCGTTTTGATTCTCCTGCTGTATACGAATTACTTTGATCGTAACGACATCACCTTCCGCACAATCGGCAAGTGCCGTTTCCACGTCAGCACCCGTGAGGATGGGCGTATCGTTGATCTTCAGCAGAAAATCACCAAATTGCAGCTCTTCCGTATATTGCGAATCCACAATATAAACCCCGAGTCGGATTGCTCCGAAGTTTTTCCAAGCCGTCAGCGTGTTGGAAACATCGTACACCGTCAGACCGGAATCAACCACGCTACGAGCGGAGCTGTTTTCGCTCTCGTGCAGCTGGTTGCGCTGTGCATTATCGTCATCATTGGATATCGTCGCTCCGACACTACCACGGGAGGCGTCAAACATAACTCCACCTTCGCTTGACGGATTTTGCCAAGAGGTATCATCGCCATCATGCATCGCATCGACCATAGCACCAAGCGCCCCCACGCCAAAGCACAAGGCGGCACATAGCAGCGTAGCGGCCACGATCATTGCGATATGGTTTGCTTTCTTTTTGGTCTTGAATTCCGAGGACGTCACTGTTTGCGAAGAGGTATATTCATTGCAGTCGTTCTGATTCGTATCATTGTCATTATTCCAATGATTTTGATTCATCACTACTCTTCCTTTCATTTGCGCAAGCTTCTCAAACGATTTTGAGAAACATTTTTTTGTTTTACATTCTCATTATAAACCATATTTGTGACTATTTTATGACGAGTTGACAAAAAGTGCTTGAAAGTAGCGAAAAAAAGTATCGTTCTCCTTGTGTTGAACGAAAAAATGTTGTATAATATTTTTATACTTAACTAAGAAAATATAAAGTTATATTTAGAAAGGAGTTCGGTATGGATCTGTCCTCGTATTTGATGCCGTATGGCATTGAGCTGACGGGCGTTTTGTCATTGGACGTGTGCACCGTGCGCAAGCCCTATTTGCTCACCCGCGCGGGATTCGAGCTTGAACAATCGGATGCTCTGTTCGTTCAGCTCTTTGCCGTTCCTTATCTGACGCCTGCGGCAGACGATCCCACACGCAATCTTTCCGCCTATGCCGTCAGCGAAGACTATCATCTGTTTTTCAACCAACTGTACGACGAGCTCCTCCCCCGTCTGCGCGCGGATTTTCCCGATCACCGCTTTGCGGGTTTTGTCGATCATTCCCCCATTGATGAGATTTCCGCCGCCGTTGACGCCGGGCTTGGCGTACGAGGACTGAACCATCTCTTGCTGACCAACCGCTACTCCTCCTACGTATTCCTCGGAGAGATCATTACCGATCTGCCCTTGACTCCCACACCGACCGTCCTGCCACCCAAGGCAAGAACCTGCCACGCTTGCGGTGCTTGTCTTACAAAGTGTCCCATGCAGGGTGAGGGAGGCGAATGCCGCTCTGCCCTGACACAGAAAAAGGGCGCGCTCAACGAGCAGGAGCGCGACGCGCTGTTGCGTCTTGACAGCGTCTGGGGCTGTGATATTTGTCAGGAAGTGTGCCCCTATACGGCTCACGCCAAAAACAATGGAACCATCTATACGCCCATTCCCTTTTTCCACCGTGCCGCGATCCCGCATCTGACGGTGGATATTCTGGATAGCATGAGCGACGAGGACTTTGCCCGTCGTGCCTATGCTTGGCGAAGCCGCGAGGTCATTCGCCGCAATCTGATGCTGAAACGATCTCAACGACAGGAGGACTGACACGTGCTTCATTTGATCCTAGGCGGTGCCGGTAGCGGCAAATCCGCTTCTCTTACCGATATGATCGCCGACGACGTCGCCGCAGGGCGCCGCGCCTGGCTCATCATTCCCGAACAGCAAGCCAACCTCAGCGAGCGCACCATTCTCCCCAAGCTCCCCACGGGCGCGGGCTTGACCTTTAACATCACCGGTTTTACCGGCCTTTGCCGCGAGGTCGCCAATCGTTACGGCGGCGCGGCCATTCTACCTGTCTCAAGCGACATCCGCTCCCTTTTGATGTGGCAGAATCTGCGCGAGATGAACGGTCTTTTGCAAGAATACAACACCGTATCCCCCCGTTCGGACGCGCACCTGACTACCCTTTTGCTCCAAACCATCAACGATCTGCGCCAAAACGCTATCACCCCCACCATGCTCGAAACAGGCGCGAAACAGCTTCCCGAAAACAGCGTCCTGCGCCCCAAGCTGAACGATCTTGCGTTGCTTTACGCCTCGTACGACAATCTGCTCTCGCAGATGTGCGACGGTGCCGAAGGAGATGAGCTGACCCGCCTTTGCGAGGTGCTCAAGCATAATGACTATTTTGAGGGCGGTAACGTCTACATCGACTCCTTTACCAGCTTTACCGCCGAAGAATACGCCGTCCTGCGCGCTATGCTGCGTCAGGCGAATAACGTCTTCATCACGCTGGGAACGGACGATCACCTGAAGGATCAACCCTCGCAGGACAGCGTTGAGGACACCTGCCGTCGCTTGACACAGCTGGGTACACGCGAAGGCGTTGCCGTCCAGCACCATATCCTTAAGGATAATCTTCGCTGCCACAGCAAAGAGCTACAACTGTTAGAGCGCAATCTTTGGAATCTGTCGCAGACGCAGGATGCCCTTGAGTTACCAAGCGAACAAAATCGCGGCAGCATCACGATGCTACGCTGCGCCAACGTCTACGCCGAAGCAGAAGCGACCGCGCTACACGTTCTCGATCTCATTCATCATGGTTACCGCTACGGTGATATAGCCATCACCGTGCGCGATACCTCATCCTATCGCGGCATTCTTGATGCGGCGCTGGAGAGATACGGCATTCCCTTCTATTTTTCCGAAAAGACGTCACTGTCCGACAAGCCCTTGTCCCGTCTGCTACTCAGCGCCCTGCGCGCAGTCGCCTACGGCTTCCAGACGCAAGACGTCCTGACCATGCTCAAAACGGGACTTTGCCCCGTTTCCGCCTACGAGTTGGATCTGTTTGAGCAATACGTCGCTACCTGGAATATCAACGGTTCCGCCTTTGCCGCCCCCACCTGGACGCGAAATCCCGACGGCTATACCGAGCGAATTTCCAAACGAGGTAAATCCATCCTTGCCGCCGCCAACCGCGTGCGCGAGACCATCATGACACCGTTGCTTCGCCTTCATAGCGCGACCTCGGGCGAGCACACCTTGCCCGAACTTTGTGAGGCGCTGTACGATCTGATGCAGGCCTTTGATTTGTCCGATCAGTGTGCCCGCCTTGCACACGACGAGCTGGCCGCAGGTTACCTCAAGCAGGCAGGAGAGACCGTCCGCGTCTTTGATACTGTGTTGGAAACGCTCACACAGATGAGCGCCCACCTGCCCGAAGCGACCATGGAGGTTGAGGAATTTACCACAGCGCTGTCTATGGTATTTGCCCAAACAGAGATCGCCTCGGTTCCTTCGCTACACGACAGTGTCACCATCGGCTCGGCCGATACGCTGCGCGTCGAGAACGTCGCTGTTTCCTTCCTTCTTGGTCTGAACGAGGGAGAATTTCCCAAGGCCATCTCGGATGAAGGATTGCTCAGCGACGCAGAGAAGGAGCAGCTGTGCGCCCTTGGCATCGAATTCGATTCCAGGAGCGAGCTGCGCTCGTCCAACGAGCTGCTGTTCGTCTGGCGCGCTATGACCAAGCCCTCCGACCGTCTGTTCGTCTCCACCATCCTCTCCTCAACTGACGGAAAGGAAAAGACACCCTCTGTCGCCTATAACCGCCTGTTCTTCCTCTTTCCCTATCTGGAAGATCAAGTGCTGGATTTCGACCTTTCGATGATCGCACCCCGAAAAGAGACCGCTCACTCAAGCGAGACCGAAGCATCCGAAGAAAATGAGGACGAGCCAACCGATAGCGAATCTCCCTTCTATCAGCCGCTAGAACCGAGCGTGCACGATCTGCCCGCCCCCCTTCTATCGGAGCTGTTCAAAGGAGACGAGCTTTGGCTGACGCAGTCCAAGATTCAGGATTTCGTGCTCTGTCCCTATGGCTTTTACTGTACCTATTACCTCTCCCCGCGAGAGCGTGAGGTCGCCCGCATCGACTATTCCGACAGCGGAACCTTTATTCACTATCTGCTAGAGCAATTTCTTCGCCGGTGTCTGGACGAGAAAAACGTATTTCATCTGCCGGGCGAGGAAGAGATCGAACCGATGGCCGACCGCCTGGTCGACACATATCTGAGAAGCTTGCCGGGCGTGTCCACAAACGATCTGCGCACACTTCACGTTTTCCGTAAGCTGCGCTCGCTCGCACTCTTGTTGCTCCGCGACATTCTGTACGAGCTGTCCCACAGCCGTTTTTCGCCCTGCGCATTTGAGTTGACCATCGACGAAAAAACGCAGGACGGCCCCCCACCCTACGAAATTCCGCTTGAGGATAAAAAGAAGATCCTGCTGAGCGGTAAGATCGACCGCGTCGACTTCTATCGCCAAGGCGACGAGATCTATTTGCGCGTCATCGACTATAAGAGCAGCCCGCACAGCATTTCCTTGCAAGAGCTTCGCCAGGGCTTTAATCTGCAGATGATGATCTATCTGTTCGCGCTCTGCCGCCCCGAAAGCATCCGACCCGCAGGGGTTCTTTACGTGGCCGCAGACGACAACGCCGGCAAGCCCTGCACTGACCGCTCCGGGCTTCTCATCAACGACAGCGACATCCTCGCCGCCATGAACGACGAAATGAACCCCGATTATCTCGCCGGCATCAAGCAAAGCAAAAAGGGCGAGCTGACGGGTAAGGCACTGATCACCCCCGACGAGCTTTGCGCGTTGGAAGAGGATATCAAGGAAACGCTGCGCCGCATCGGACAGGATATGCTGTGCGGCCGCGCCGCTCGTACACCAAGCGCAGATGCCTGCCGTTATTGCAGCATCAAGGACGGCTGTCCCGACGCCGTCCGTCAAAAACAGCGATAAGGAGGTCAGCATATGGCAAAAACAACATGGACCGACGCACAACAATGCGCCATGAAATTGCGCGGTCGCGATATTCTCGTATCCGCCGCTGCAGGCTCGGGTAAAACAGCCACGCTGACCGAGCGCATCATCCGTTCCCTGCTCGAGGTGGATGAAAACGGCAAGCACACCGCCGATATCTCGCGCATGCTGGTCGTCACCTTTACCCGCGCCGCCGCAGCAGAGCTGCGCGGCCGCATTTCCGCAGAACTTTCCAAAGCCATTGCGGCTCATCCCGACGATAAATATCTCTATCGCCAGCTCGTCGCGTTGGGCAGCGCCCATATTTGCACCATCGACTCGTTTTATCTTGAGCCCGTACGCGCTAATTTTGAACGATTGGGTCTGCCCAGTACCTTTCGTCTTGCCGACGACAGTGAATTGATGCCCATCAAGGAGCAGCTGCTCAATCAGCTCATCGAGCAGCACTACGCGGCCGCAGCTGCCAATCTGCCCGAATGCAATGCACCGCTCGACGCGCTGGCAGGTAACGCCTTCGCCCTTGCCATGGACGACCTGCTGCCAAACCGCGATCGCGGAGACACGGCTGCCGTCTTGCTGGGTCTGTTTGAAAAGCTTATTGCCTTCCCCGACGGTCTGGAGCTGCTCCGCAAGGGGGCAGACCGTCTCTGTGCGCAGGCCGAGCTTCCCTTTGGAGAGACAGACGAAGCCAAGATTCTCTCCGCCTCGCTGTGCGAGGAGCTGGAGTATCATTGCTCCGTGATCCGTCCGCTTTGTCAGCGGCTGGCTACCAATCCGCTGACCGAAAAGAATTATCTTCCCGCGTTTGGCGACGACCTTAACACCGCCGAGCAGATCTTAGCCGATCTCAAGGCAGGACTTTGGGAGAGCGCCTCTGCACGCGCGGCGGCATACCAAGCCATTTCTCTCAAGGGTGTCCCAGCCGATACGTTCCCCGACCTCAAAGAAATCCAGAATGCGCGCAAGGATATCGTTGCCATGCTGCGCTCGCTTCCGAATCGCTACTTTGCCGACTCGCCCGAAGAGATGCGCAATCAGATGCTGCGCACCGCTCGCACCCAGCGCATGCTGTATACCTTGCTGTGCGACTACGACCGGGCCATTCGCGAGCTGAAGGTCCGCCGCGCCGTGATGGACTTCTCGGATATCCGCCGCTATTTGCTTCAGCTGTTGCTGGACGAAAACGGCAAGCCTACCGACGTCGCCCGCGCGCTGTCCGACCGCTTCGACGCCGTCTATATTGACGAATATCAGGACGTCGATACCGTGCAGGATCTGATTTTCTCCACCATTGGTACCGGCGGCAAGCGGTTCATGGTCGGTGATATCAAGCAGAGTATTTACACCTTCCGCGGCGCGGAGCCGTCTATCTTTTCGGGCTACCGTGAAAAATTCACTCCCGTTGAGAAAGTAGAGGATGCTCCCGAGGATACCTCCCTCGGATGTTGCATCTTTATGTCAGAAAATTTCCGCTGTGACAAATCCATCATCAAATTTGCTAACACCGTCTGCGGCCACACCTTCCGCGTGTGCAAGGAATCGCTGAATTATCAGCCGCAGGACGAGCTGAAATACAGCAAAGACAAGACCCGCCCTACCCACAAAGCACAGGTTGTTGTCATCGAAACGCCCCCAAAGGCACAACGCATTCCCGACCCCGATCCTGCAACTGCCTTAAGCCCTGAGGCCGTCTACATGGCCGATGAGATCGCCCGTTTGATCCGCGAAGAAACTCACATAAACGGATCCGCTATCCACGCTCGCGACGTTGCTATTTTACTTCGCGGCTGGTCAGCGGCAGGCGATATCAGCGAGGCGCTCCGCGCCCACGGCATCCGCGTTTCGTATGCAGCGGCAGATGATTTGAACAACGACCCCGATCTCAAGCTTCTGATCAATCTTCTGTCCGTCATCGACAACCCCCGCGACGATGTTCCCTTAACAGGCCTGCTCACAGCCGAAGGATCCCCCTTTGTGCTGTCTGATCTGCTTTTGTTACGAGACCGCAAGCATACGCAATCGCTGTATGACGACATTTGCGCCGTCATCAGCGAGGATCATGAGGTCTCCTTGCTCCCCACCGAAACCGTTCGTCTGCTGCGCGCGTTTCTTACCAAGCTGGAGCACTGGCGAGCGCTGGCCGCCACCCTTCCCGCCGACCGTCTGCTCCGTCAGCTCTCGGGCGAGCCCTTCCTTGTTGACAAGGCCACCTCTCCCGTGTATCTTACGCTGTATGACAGAGCCAGAAGCTACCAAAGCTCCTCCTTCTGCGGACTGTATCAGTTCATGCAACATCTGCGCCGCATTCTCAAGAGTAAAGACGGTCTGAGTGCCGCGGGCCTGCAGAGCAGCGACGATGCCGTTTCCATCATGACTATGCACAAGTCCAAGGGACTGCAGTTCCCCATTGTCTTTGTCGGTAGCTGTGCCGCCAACTTCAACGACGACGATCTGCGCTCTACCGTTATGTTTGACGCGCATCTGGGCGCCGCCGCCAAGATTTATATTCCTGAAACCGCCGAGCTGCGCGAAACCGTCACACGTCGCGCCATCGGCCGCCTTCTGGACATGCGCCACATCGAGGAAGAAATGCGTCTGCTCTACGTTGCGCTGACCCGTGCGCAGGAGCGACTGTACGTCACCGCCAGCCTGATCGGAAGCGCAGCTACCCCCATGACCCGTGCCGCCGCCATTGGAAGCAACACCCGCCACTCTATCCTGTCGGCCAACTGCTATCTGTCGTGGATCCTCGCTGCAATGGAGGACTACAAAAAAACGGGCGAGGAACCACTCTGGGAATTGAAGATTCTCAACCGCGACCTCAACCGCCATCCGCATCCCGTCATCGCCCCCAAGAGCAAGAGCGACGAGCAAGCCGCTTTGCCGACTGCTTCTCCCGCGGGGGATCGTTACCGCGCCATCATCGAGCGTCACCGCACCTATGATGATCCGCGCGCCCTGCTTCGCACCCTGCCGACCAAGGCCGCCGCGTCCAAACTGCGAACGGCTATGCTGGACGGTATCTGGCTGCCTGAGGATCTGGGCGGTGAAAACGAGGGCGAAAAGGATCGCTCCGATCCAATCGTCAGCGGCGACAGCGAAGAGATGATCCGCCACCGTATCGAGCTGATGCGGAGAAGCAAGGTTCCCTTTGCCGAGCTGCTCAGCGCCGACAATAAAGCAACTTCCGCCGAGCGCGGCACAGCGACCCACCTGTTCTTACAGCATTGTGACTTCAAGCGCTTGCAAAGCAGCAGCATGGAGGATGAGATCGCCCGCTTGGTCGAGCAGAAATTCCTGCCCCGCCGCGCCGCGGATATTCTCAACCGCAAGCATCTGCAAGCCTTGTGCGATAGCGACTTGATCCCCTTGGCCGCCACCGCCAAGCACATCTGGCGCGAGCAGCATTTTGACCGTTTCATTCCCTACGCCAATCTGACACGCAACGCAAGCCTCGCCGCACAGCTGGAAGGCTACACGCTGTACGTGCAGGGCTCGATTGATCTCATCATTGAGGACACGCAGGGCAAGCTTTGGCTGTTTGATTACAAAACGGATCGTCTGCTCAGCGACGACGCAGATGCCATTCGCGATCAGATGCTCTCGCATCACGCCGATCAGCTCCGCATTTACGTCGAAGCGATCAACGATCTGTTTGGCCGCCGCCCTGATCACGTCTGCATCTATTCGCTCCCGCTCGGTCGTTCGATCGAGCTGACGGAGCAACTGTAACACGGAGGTAATTATGTCTTTCCTTTACTGGCTTGAATCCATTCGTAATCCCTTTTTGGACGCTGTCATGTCCGTCATTACTATGATCGGTGAGGAAACTATTTTCCTTGCCATCGCCCTGCTCATTTTCTGGTGTCTTGATAAAAAGAAGGGCTACATTTTCCTGCTCATCGGCTTTATCGGCATCACCATCAATCAGGTGCTCAAGCTGACCTTCCGCATCCCCCGCCCCTGGGTCAAGGATCCCAACTTCACCGTTGTGGAAAGTGCGGTTGAGGAGGCCACGGGCTACTCCTTCCCCAGTGGACACACCCAGAACGTCACCGATACCTTCGGCTGCATCGCCTACAGCACCAAAAAGCTGTGGCTACGCATCGCCTCGGTTGTCATCATTTTGTTGGTGGGACTTTCCCGTATGTATCTGGGCGTTCATACGCCGCTCGACGTCGGCGTGTCGCTTTTGGTCGGCGCGGTGCTGATCTTTACGCTGTACCCCTTGCTCGAGCGTCTGTTTGCCAACGACCGCAACGTGCTGATCGCCCTTGGCGCGACCGTGCTCATTTCGATCGGCTTCGTGCTGTATACCGAGCTGTTCCCCTTCCCCGCAGACATCGACGCCCACAACCTGGCCTCGGGGCAAAAGAACGCCTACACCATGCTGGGCTGCTCGCTGGGTCTTCTCGCCGCTTTCATCGCCGATAAACAGTGGTTGCATTTTTCATGCGAAGCACCTCTGCTCGGTCAGATCGGCAAGCTGGCTGTCGGCGCAGGTCTGGCGCTGGCCATCAAGGCCGTGCTCAAGGCGCCTTTGCTCGCCCTGTTCGGCGGTCACGAGTCTGCCACGGCCCTGCGCTATTTCCTCGTCGTCGCGTTTGCAGGCATCGTCTGGCCCCTCTCCTTCCCCCTTTGGGCAAAGCTGGGCAAAAAGAAACAGCTCTCGGACGAAACCGCTTGACAATCGCCCTCTTTTCTGCTACAATAGTGCAGTCTGCTCACTAACATTTCAGCAGACGTAGAAAGGTATATTCATGGGATTTATTGAAATATTTTTGACGGGCGTAGGGCTGTCAATGGACGCTTTCGCCGTATCGATCTGTCGCGGCCTTCAGATGCGCCGCGGCGTCAACTGGCGGCATCTGCTCATCATCGCCGCCTTCTTCGGTGGCTTCCAGGCGCTTATGCCTGCCATCGGCTATCTGCTGGGCAGCCAGTTCAAGGACTACATCGTCGCAATCGACCATTGGATCGCTTTTGGGCTTCTCGCTATCATCGGCGGTAAGATGATCTATGACGTTATTTGCGACGTGCGAGAGCAAAAGAACGGCTGTGAATGCTGCGAGCAATCGCAAGAGGAGGAACGCTTGGACGTGCGCCAGATCGCCCTGATGGCGGTAGCCACCAGCGTCGATGCGCTGGCCGTCGGCATTACCTTTGCCTTTTTGCAGGTCAATCTGCTGCTAGCCGTCACCGTCATCGGTGTCACCACCTTCGGTCTATGTGCGCTGGGCGTGCTGGTCGGTCACAAATTCGGTGCACGCTTTAAAAACAAGGCCTCGCTCGCAGGCGGCATCGTGCTCATCCTCATCGGCACGAAAATTCTGCTGGAACACCTCGGGCTGCTCCCCTTCTGACGGGAGATAGAAAGGATAGTATATGCTTCATATTCTTGCGCTGGGCGATATCGTCGGGGGAAAAACCATCGACGTCCTGAGACGCTCGCTGTGGCAAAAGCGCCGCGAGCTGAAGGTCGATTTCGTCGTAGCCAACGGAGAAAACGCCACCGACATCCACGGCTTGAACGCCCGCGACGCGGGGTCGATCCTGGATTGCGGCGTCGACCTCATCACGCTGGGCAATCACACCTACACCATGCGCGATCTTCACCCCTTCCTCGACAACAATCCAAACGATATCATCCGCCCTGCCAATTATCCCCCAAGCGCCCCCGGCTGTGGTTACACCATCCGCGACGTGTGCGGCTGGCGCGCCCTTTGCATCAACGTCAACGGCACAACCTTCATGGAGCCGCTCGACAGCCCCTTTGAGGCGGTAGAAAAGATTCTCGCACGCGAGGAGGGCCGATACGACTTTGCCCTGCTCGACATCCACGCCGAGGCCACCTCGGAAAAGCTGGCCATCGCCCATGCCTTTGACGGCCGCATCGCCGTCATGTTCGGCACCCACACCCACGTGCAGACGGCCGACGAGGGCATCCTTCCGCGCGGCTCGGGCTATATCACCGATCTTGGTATGTCAGGACCCGTCCACAGCATCCTCGGCACCAAAATCGAGGCCGTGCTGACCAAAATGCGTTACCACATGCCCGCCCACTTCACCGTGGCCGAGGGTGAGATCGCCATCTGCGGCGCTCTGTTCACTATCGATCCCTCGACGGGTAAATGCACAAAAGTAGAACGAGTAAAATTCTAAAGCACAAAAGCTCCCACAGATTTTTCAATCTGTGGGAGCTTTTCACGTTGCATGTCGGTTACTCCAACCGATACCCCTTGCCCCGCACGGTGGTGATCAATCGAAGCCCCAGCGGGCGCTCGATCTTGCGGCGCAAAAAGCAGAAATAGACCTCTATCTTGTTGCTGTCCGTCTTACCGTCCCCGCGCAAGGCCTCCTCCAGCATCTCGCGGCTGACAACCTCACCGCGATGAGCAATCAAAATGCGCATCATCGCCGCCTCGGTGGGACTCAGGCGAAGCACGTCCTCGCCGCATTGCAGCCGGGCGTCGTCCAGCATAGTCAGCGTCAACTCACTTGCGCTTGTCACCGTCCGCATACGGCTCTCGCTCGGTGCGATGGCCGGCATCTCGCCCCGTCCGCACAGATGGGCTAAGAGGGCGCGCAGCTGTGCCGTCGGGCATGGGCGCTGAAGCAGGTGAGAAAACCGTACCTGCCATTCGGTCGGGAGCCGGGAGACGTCGCGGCAAATGCCCGCAACCGTCTGCCCTTCACCGATGATCAGACCATCAGCTATGCTGATGCTATCAAGATCGATCAGCAGCGTGCGCTCCTCAGCATGCTGTGGTAGCGTCGTTGCGACCTCCAGCGGCAAAGCCATCTCGCGACACTCCAGACGGATCAAGCGAACGAGCGCGCGGTCGTCGCTGACGAGCAGCAACGGCATCGTTACGACAGTCGCGTCAACCATAGCGTATCGCCCTCCATTCTGACCTTGAATTCCATGCGCAGGCCGTTTTCCGCCTGCAACAGCAAGCGATCGCCGTGAAGCGACGCGTCGCCGTAGTATTCAATTCCTTTGGTAATCAAACAAAATTCACCGGCATGGGTGTCGATATACAGATACGTCGTGTCGTTCATCCACTCGCCATCAAGGGTCGCCCATAAGCCTTCTTCCTCGGACGTCGTGCTATCCTCGCGCCACAGCTGGATCTCATCGCCTAAAATCCCCTCATTTTCTCCCTCTCCGGGAGACTCCGGATCCTCTGCTGACGGGGCGTCATCCGCGGGAGGGGAGGGTGCTATGTCAGAAGAGTCGTTGTCAGAAGAGTCGTTGCCAGGAGACTTGTCATCATAACCGCCGTCATACTCGGGTTCCATGGCACCTGGCTTATTGTTTGACGGAGCATCATACGAGGGCTCTTGGGGCGCGTTGGCCTGAAACAGCGGTCCGGGCAACAGCATCAGCGCAACCACCAGGCAAACGCCGATCAGCGCACCGCCTATGCGTCTTGCTCTGACGCTTGAAGGCCACGCACGCTTTGTTCGCTCCTCGCGCGGCTGTTCTCTGACCGAGCGCATGATCGAGTCATGCAAGGCCGCATCGGGAGAAACGTCGTCGCACGCGGCGATAAGCGCGCGGATCTCGCGTCCCTCCTCTGCCTGCGCGGCACACGCAGGGCATACGTCGAGATGGGCACGTACCTTATCGGCGCGTGCTTGATTCAATTCACCGTCCAGATACGCGTCGAGATGCTGTGATACCCATTCGCAGCTCACGCGCCGTCCGCGCCGATCTTGTCCTTTCATTGTTTTTATCCTCACGTTTCGTAATTTTTTCTCTCTTTACTGATATAGACGCACGAAATCAAAAAATCTTCCGTGTTTTTAAAATTTTCTCTAAATTTTTTCTTGCTCTTGCCAATCGGCTTGCCACCGTGCCCACTTCAACGTCGAGCGTACGGGCAATTTGCTCGTAGGAAAGCCCTTGCATATCCTTGAGCAAGATGATTTCCCGATGCTCGGGCGGCAGCTCGTCAATGGCGCGCCGCACCTGGGCGATCAGCTCCATCTTGGACAAATGCGCCACGGGATCGCTTTGCACGTCCGTGTCGGCCACGTCCATCTCCACCCGCTCGCCCGCCTCGTTTTCGACTGTGAGCGACGTTTCGTGCTCGGCTCGCCGCGCAATTTTTCGCTGCATATCCAGCACCGTCGTGCGCGTCATTTTTAGCACGTATGGTAATATCGGACACTCAAAACGGTAGGACGGCAGCGTTCGCCACAGCTTGATGAAGGTTTCCTGCGTTGCGTCCTCGGCGTCCTGCTTGTGTCTCAGCATCGAAAAGGCGAGACGGTAGACCGATCTTTCCAACAGCGTCAACAGCTGCTCAAACGCCCGCTCGTCGCCATCTTGCGCCGCGCGTATTTGCTCTTGCAATTCCTTGCTGTCTTTCGTTTCAAACAAAACCGTCCCTCCTTTCCGTTTTTATCAAATCAAATTATCGAATCAGCTCTCGCATAATCGTTTCCACTTCGCTCGGACTCGTCGCCGTCATCAGCCGTCCTCGCGCCTCGGCCGCGCCCGTAACGCCGTGGATGTACCACGCCATCTGCTTTTTGGACTCGGCAAAGCCGACTCGCTCGCCCTTTTCCTCGATCATGCGCGCCATCTGCGACAGCGCTGTCTCGATTCTCTCCTGCAACGTGGGAGGCACAAACTCGCGCCCCTCCAAAGCCGCGGCGATCTCGGCAAACAACCAAGGATTGCCCATCGCACCACGTGCGATCATCAGCCCGTCACAGCCCGTTTTTTCTTTCATATTCAGCGCGTCAGCCGCGCTCATGATATCTCCGTTGCCAATGACGGGGATGGACACCGCCGCCTTGACCGCCGCAATGGCAGAAAGATCGACACCGGGGCGGTACATCTGCTCTCGCGTACGTCCGTGCACGCAAATGGCGCTGGCACCGCTTGCCTCCAGCTCCCTTGCCATCTCAACGGCGCAGATGTGCTCAGCATCAAAGCCGATGCGGATCTTGACCGTCACGGGCAGATCGACCGCCGCTTTAACTGCACGCACGATGCGTCCCGCTAAGGGAATATCGCGCAGCAGTGCGCTTCCCTCTCCGTTGGAGACGATCTTATGTACGGGACAGCCCATATTAATATCGATCGCGGCAGGGCGCGCCTCGCTCGTGCAACCCGCGTACGAGC
>JAZLDE010000001.1:0-5476 GCA_045614625.1 Eubacteriales bacterium | reverse complement strand
TGCTGGACTTCAAGGGAGCCACCACGCGCGGCAGGCGGGGATAGCAAATAGCTGTAACATTTCTAATATAGTGGAGCGGTGTGGGTAGGGACCCACGCAGCTTGCGGTTGTATCTATGGAACAGCGCACCTTCTTTCCCATACAGAGATAGAAGAAGTTGCCGGGGTGAGCCCCCCCTTTCCCCTTATATAACGTTTTTTGAGGGGGGACAGGGGGAACTTTTTTTCAAAAAAGTTCCCCCCTCGTACTCTATATTCTCATTCCTCGTCCCCTTCGAATACAGGAGTGTAAGCTGCGGTGGCCGAGGTGCGCTGTTGGATGAAGCCCTCAAATCCCAGCTTTTGCATCTGGTTGACCACACTTTCGTACTCCAGCGAGGTGATGCGGCGACGCAGGCTATCGTACGGGCAATCCTCGGGTACAAAATCGGGCGTGTACTGGCTCATCAGGCTGAACAAAAAGTCGTCCGGCGCAAACATCTTAGCCAGCTGCTCCAGCACGGCGATCGAGTCCTTACGGCAACCGGGCAGCACCAGATGGCGAACTAAAAGTCCGCGGGCGAGCATGCCGTTTTCGTCGATCACGGGCTTGCCGACCTGCTTTTGCATGCGAATGAGCGCCGCCTTGGCAACCTTGAAATAATCGGCCGCACCGGAATAGTTCTTTGAAATGGTGGAAGAATAATACTTCAAGTCGGGCATGTAAATGTCGACCAAACCGTTCAGCGCGTCGATCGTTTCAATCGACTCATAGCCGCCGCAGTTGTAAATGACGGGCACGTACAGCTGCTTGCGAATACGGCTCAACGCCTGAATGATCGCGGGCGCATAGTGCGTCGGCGTAACCAGATTGATGTTGTGCGCGCCCTGACGCTGCAGCTCAAGCATGCGGTCAGCCAGCTCACGGGAGGTCAGCGCGCGGCCCTTACCCTTGTGGCTTACCTCATAGTTCTGGCAGTATACGCAGCGCAGATTGCATCCTGCAAAGAAGATGGTTCCCGAGCCGCGCGTGCCGCTGATGATGGGCTCCTCCCAAAGATGAAGCGCACTGCGGGCAATACGCACCGTGGCCTCCACGCCGCAATACCCCTTTTCTCCCGCCTCGCGGTCAACACCGCATTTTCTGGGACAATTCTGACACAAGCTCATATCCTGCCTCCTGCTGCTTACCGCAAAATGCGGCATAATATCTCTATAGCCTAAGAGAGTTCGGCTCTCTTCGATGATAGATCCAGTATATCACATTTTTTCGCGAAAATCAACTCCCTCTTTACTTTTTTGCCCGATTGTGCTATACTGACAATAGAAAAATCAACCTTCGGAGGTGCATACTCCTTATGAATATCATTTGCGAAGCAGAGATCTTGTGCGTAGGCACCGAGCTTTTGCTCGGCGACATCATCAATACCAACGCCGCCCATCTTGCCCGACGTTTAGCCGAGCTTGGCATCGGCGTCCATCACCAAAGTGTCGTGGGCGACCATCCCGGCCGCTTAAAGCAGGCCCTGGCGCTCGCTCTGTCGCGCGCCGATCTGGTCATCACCTCGGGCGGGCTTGGCCCGACCTACGACGACCTCACCCGCGAGACAGTCGCCGAGGCGTTCGGTCTGCCCTTGGAAAAGGACGAGGCTATCCTTGCCCACATCCGCGATCATTTCGCTCGTACAGGACGAGTCATGACCCCCAACAACGAGCGCCAAGCCATGGTGCCGCGCGGCGCGACCGTGTTGGACAATCCCCAGGGCACTGCCCCCGGGCTGATCGTCACGGACGAGGAAAACAACAAGACCGTCATTCTTCTGCCCGGCCCGCCCCGTGAGCTGATCCCCATGTTCGACGAGCTGGCCATGCCCTATCTCAAGGCCCGCACCGACCGCGTGCTGTTCAGCCTGAACGTGCATATTTTCGGCATGGGCGAGAGCACGGTCGAAACCATTTTACGCGATCAGATGATCGAAGGCAAAAACCCAACCATCGCTCCCTATTGCACGGCGGGCGAGGTGAGACTGCGCGTCACGGCGCAAGCAGCGGACGAAACGACCGCACGCGATATGTGTCACCGAACGCTCAGGCACATCATGGAAAGCGAGGTCGGCGCTTACGTCTATGCCGTCGTTCCCTCCTCCGAGGGTGAGGCAACGCTGGAGGGCGTCGTCATCCATGAGCTGCGCCGCCAAGGCAAGACAGTCGCCTGCGCAGAATCCTGCACGGGCGGTCTGATCGCCAAGCGGTTGACCGATATTCCCGGCAGCTCGGCCGCGGTGCTGGGCGGCTTCGTCACCTACACCAACGAAATGAAAATACGCCATCTGGGCGTATCCCCCGAGACGATCGAACAATACACCGAGCTGAGTGAGCAGACCGCCGCTGAAATGGCGCGCGGCGCGCGCATGGCAACGGAGGCAGATATCGGCATCTCCACCACGGGACTGGCAGGCCCGGGCGGCGGTAGCGAGGGCTGCCCCGTCGGCACCGTGTTCGTCGGCATCAGCTCCATTCACGGCGAGCAGGTCAAGCGTCTCTCCCTCTCCCCCAATCGCAAGCGCGACTACATCCGCACCGTCGCCGCCTCTCACGCGCTTGAGATGATTCGTCGCCTGCTTTTGAGTGAAACGTGATAAAAATATCCGTTTTTGCAAAAAGTTTGACAAAAAATAGCCAATTATTTGCAAAAAGAAGAAAAATCTCTTGATTTTTGGCGTGAAATGCGGTAAAATAGTATGGTTTTCGCGGTGCGCGCGACGCATCGCCAGTTTTCCACACAGAAAGGTCTTAAAAATTATGGCAAAATTCAGAAAAATCGGTATATTGACTTCGGGCGGTGACGCACCCGGTATGAACGCGGCTGTTCGCGCCGTGGCCCGCGAGGCTATGCACGAGGGTGTGCAGGTCGTCGGCATCCGCGAGGGCTACCAGGGCCTGATCGAAGGCAATGTTTTTGATATGACCACACACGACGTGTCGGGTATCATCACCCACGGCGGCACCGTGCTCTACTCCAGCCGCAGCCCCATGTTCACCACGGACGAGGGCAT
Organism: Eubacteriales bacterium; assembly: GCA_045614625.1. Taxonomy (GTDB): domain Bacteria; phylum Bacillota; class Clostridia; order Oscillospirales; family CAG-272; genus SIG644. Next base: position 2,442 of record JAZLDE010000001.1, on the reverse strand, counting down.
GAAGATGGCACTTGACACCTGCGAGAAGAATAACATCGATGCGATCGTGGCTTTGGGCGGTGACGGCACCTTCCGCGGCGCCACCAAGCTGACCCACAACGGTATTCCTTCTATCGGTATTCCCTGCACCATCGACAACGACATCACGGCAACCGAGCACACCATCGGCTTTGATACCGCGATGAACACCGTACTCGGCATGGTCGACGCTCTGCGCGAGACCTGCGAGTCCCACAAGCGTTGCAACGTCATCGAGGTCATGGGCCGCGATTGCGGTCTGATCGCTCTGCACACGGGTCTGACCACGGGTGCTTTGGCCATCGCCATTCCCGAGATGCCCTTTGACGAGGACTTTGCCATCGGCAAGCTGGCTTCCGCTCGCGCACAGGGCAAGAGAGGCCTGATCGCGCTGGCAAGCGAAGGCATGAAGCCGGTCGGCAACCACAAGTACAGCGAGTATTTCGCCGAGCAGATCGAAAAGCGCACCGGTATTGAAACCAAGTTCGCTCGTTGCGGACACATCATCCGCGGCGGCGCGCCCACGTTGCGCGACCGTCTGATCGCAACCGCGATGGGCTATGCAGCCGTTCAGGAGCTGCTGGCAGGTAAGAGCAACGAGGTCATGTGTATCGTTGACGGCAAGATCGCGCCCGTTGAAATCAACTACGCCCTCATCCTTGACCGTATGTACAAGGGCAGACTTGAGGACGGCGATCTCGATCAGTTCACACAGGAGCAGCTGACTTCCATGAAGGAAACCTGCCGCATCCGCCGCCGCGAGATCGAATATCTGTATCAGATGGCAAACAGCATCAGCTTCTGATTTTGAAGATGAAAGCACCCCGACAGATTTTTTTAAGGTCTGTCGGGGTGTTTTTCATATTGTTTTCATATCTCAGTTTTTTTAAGCAAAACGCCGTTCACATCTTGATACTGACGATTTTGATTGATGCGCATCTTCTTCTCGATTTCTTCGGCCAGATCCACTCCCAATATTTCGGAGAGGCCCAACAAATAAATAGCCACGTCAGCCAATTCTTCGCCAACGTTTTCCTTTTTCTTGCGCCAAGCATCATACGCTTCTGCAATCTCTCCATACAGTAAGCAAAACTCTTTATTCACATCCGATGTGTTAAATCCCTTGTCCACCTTGTTTTGATATATCGCCTTTTGTGCTTCTCTCAAATTCATAATCTCCTCCGTTTTCATTGGATTTCTTGCCTGCTATTCGTCTTATATCATTCGCCGTAATACCAACGCATGGGGTTTCGCAGATGTATTTTCTGCGTGTTTCATAGTCATCTCTGTCACGTATGATATGCTCAGCAGACGAGCGCTGAAACATTTTTTCTATCCCGTATTTTTGCTTGCAACTACGCGAAGTCAAGGACTTAAACGCACAAACCACATCGTCCAGGGTAGGGGAGGGGCTTGCTCCTCCCGCCTTTCCATGCAAAAATATAATCGCATGGATATGGTCGGGCATAATGACGTAATCCTCAACCGTAACACTCGGAAAACGGGTTTCAATCAAATGTAATTGTTCTTTTACAACCTCGCCGCAAGGTCTTAATTTAACCGTAATTTCGGGAGGAGCAAGCCCCTCCCCTACCGCATCATTAATCGTTTTGTTGGTAGCCGTGAAGTCTGTTTTGACTATTTCGGATAAAATATGCATTCTGTCGCGTATGCATATCGTAACAAAATATGCACCTGAAGAGCTGTAATCATAATTTTTTAATCTTGTAGATTTTCTTTTTGGCAATTCTTTTGTTTTATCCACTTGCATCACCCACACTATTATAACACAAAAACAACAGAAATGCAACACTCCTGCCGAAACGCGATACCCTCAAACCAAACTTTCTGTCCATTTCCTTCATCTTATAATAGAAATTTCCTTTTACCTGTTTACAAACGGCTAAAAATATGGTATACTGATATAATCAGTATGATAGGATACTATGCCCTGCCGCGGGACACGACAAAACCCCGCGCATAAGGAGTGAAAATATGAACAAGACCCCCGAGCCCAACGTTCAGATCCGCGCCATCGTCGATCCGAACCCCTGGGACACCCCTGACACCTTACCTAAATTTCATCCCGTCGGCGCGACGCTGCTCTCGCTGTTTCTCATTGCCGCCACGCTGTACCACCCCGCGCTGACGCCGCACTCGGCCTACACGGTCGTTTTGCAGGGCGCCTGCATACTGGTGCTGGCCGCCATCGTCCGCTCGCTTATGGTCGGCATCGTTTCGTCCGTGCTGTTTGCGGGAGGCTACCTGCTCGGCATGCTGCTTGGCGCAGATCCGCTGATCGTCGCTACGACGGTGCTCGCCTCGATCGTCGCCGTCGGTATCGGTGCGTTTTTACTCACCGCCTGCCGCGCCAAGGCGCTCTATCTCATTCCCGTCATCGTCTACGGCGCCGCGTTGCTCATC